>NZ_CAKZPW010000001.1:0-6374 GCF_937139385.1 uncultured Maritalea sp.
GATTGCCCCTAAATATTTCAATTTCAGTACCGTTAGGAATGACATGAATCCTGGTGCAGCTTTGTCGTCATGATCAGATTGAGGATCCTTGACCAGTAAATATATTCCAACACCAACAACAAGTGTGACGGTCGAGAGTCCTAGCATCACATCTCGCCACCCATAAATTTCAGCAAGAATTGCCAGGGGTTTGGCACCTGCAACATTTCCAAAAGTTCCAAATGCAACAAACCAGGCTGACATGAGTCCAAACTGAGTTGGAGCAAATGATTTTGCGAAAATGAAAAGTGGCGCCATTAAAACCGGAGAGCAGCCAACACCAATAAACCCCATTGCAAGAATGAGATGTATCGGGGAAGTGGCAAACGAAAGAAAAAGCGCTCCACCTGCTCCGCCGAATAAGAAAAGTGCCGCCGTCATACGTCGGGGGCCGTATTTATCGAGCCATACACCAACGGGAAATTGTGCAAGAGCGAACACAATGAACCATGTGCCAGATGCAATGGATAAATCTGAAGGGGTTGCACCAAGATCAGTACCGAGATCTCCAGACAAAACAGCTAGAAAAGTTCGGTAGAATTGGCTCAGTACGTAGCCAAGAGCAAGAATTACAATGCCCGGAATCATAGGATGCATAAAGGTTCACATTTGTAGTTAGAATTTGCGCAAGAACATTTAGCCCATTCGAAACGTAACGCTAGGGGATAATTCTAACAGCTTGAACCCTTTTGTACTCTGCCAATCGTATCGCAGTACAGAAAACAATTCAAAACATCGCTGTAGGAAAAAGAAATGAAGAAACCTCGTATTGCGCTCGGTGGCTTGACAGAGGCAAATCAAATTGAAATACGCGAAGCGACTATAAAAGATGCACCAAGCCTGGCTCGTTTGATCGACATGGCTGGCGAAGGTATTCCGGATTGGTTGTGGCGTTCGATGGCGACTCCTGGACAGACTTCTCTAGATGTTGGCATTTCCAGAGCGTCTAGGGAAAGTGGTGGTTTTTCGTATAAGAACTCTATTGTCGCCCAATTGAACGATCAAGTTGTAGGTATGATGCTGGGATATATTGTAGCTGATCCCCAGCAGGAAGACGTAGATGCAATTGGTGACTTGCCGGAAGTGTTTCGGCCGTTTGTCGAATTGGAGTATCATTCAATTGGGACGTTCTATATAAATGCGATGGCTGTTTTTCCGGGCTTAAGAGGCTGCGGAATTGGTCGGCAATTGCTTCAAGCCGCTCGAAAAAAAGCTTTGCTGCTTGGGGCTGACTATATGAGCATCCAATCATTTTCTCAAAATCACGGAGCCGTGAGGCTCTATAAAGATATGGGATATGTCTATGAAGACAGCCGGCCTGTTTTGTTACATCCTTGCCCACCATATTACGATGGAGACGTAATTCTTCTTAAAAGGCCGGTATAATTTTGGGTGGTTTCAATTCCAAATTCACGTTCAAAAGCATGCCTCAACCAAAAGTACTTACTTACAAACTCTGCGATTGCCAGATTTACCATGTCGTGCCAGGTCAAAATGGAAGTGGTCTTGATGGAATTTGTCTGCACGCGGGCCTAGGACTGTTGTGAAATGTCCGCAAGCACCGTCATTGATGTCTCTTAGGAAAAGGCGTTCACTGCGCCTTCCTTTCCAACCCTTAGCAACGCTGACCTGTTTGCCATTGAATGTGCCGGTATAGCCCAAACAATTGCGGACCGAATTGACTTGTTTTGCGTCTTCTAAGAACGTTTCAGCTACCCATTTGGCGCGCAAAGGGTCGCCCGGCAATAGAACAGTTTCAGCATAATCACCCAATTTTGCATTATTGTGCGGCGTCATTTTACTCTCCGGTCAAAGTTTTGATGTCATCTAGCCATTTTTTGAAATCAGTTTCAATGATTTGATTGGCTCAAGGGCCTGAGCGTTGCGTGTGGGGCTTGACGCCTTAATACAGCTGATGCATTGAAAAGACTGCATTTACTAGGGAAGTCGCAAATGGATAAGTTCATCTCATTAACAGGCGTTGCTGCGCCATTGCCGTTTATCAATATCGATACAGATATGATTATCCCAAAACAGTATCTGAAAACCATCAAGCGCACCGGATTGGGTTCTGCCCTTTTTGCTGAGATGCGCTTTGAAGAAGATGGCGTGACAGAAAAGCCTGATTTTGTGCTCAACAAAGATGCATATCGTAACGCATCGATTATTGTTGCGGGCGACAATTTTGGCTGCGGGTCCAGCCGTGAACATGCGCCATGGGCGCTTAAAGATTTTGGCATACGTTGTGTGATCTCAACCAGCTTTGCCGACATTTTTTACAACAACTGCTTTAAGAACGGCATTTTGCCGGTGGTTGTTACTGAAGAACAATTGGCCGCGCTTATGGATGACGCGGACCGCGGATCAAACGCAACGATTTCCATTGATCTTGAAGCGCAAACAATTTCGGGCCCAGATGGGGGCACGATCAGTTTTGATATTGATCCATCGCGCAAGCAAGCCTTGCTGCAAGGTTTGGACGATGTTGGATTGACCATGGAAAAGGGCGAAGCGATTTCTGGCTTTGAAAGCAAAATGGAAGCTTCGCGTCCCTGGATTTAGATCCCTTTAAGCGAAATGATGTTGAGTTTTAAGGCGGGGAATGTCCCCGCCTTTTTTTGTTTGCCAGATTTTGGGCGCGCGTTATGCTGAAAAAAATACAATTCATAGGCATGGGTTTTTAATATGGCTGTACAACGCATTTCCACAGGGTCACCGTTTGAAAAACAGGCGGGTTATTCGCGTGCGATTAAAGATGGGGACTGGGTGCATGTGGCGGGCACCACAGGGTATGATTATAAAACCATGACCATGCCTGAAGATGTGGCTGCACAGGCACTAAACTGTTTTAACACCATCGCAGCGGCGCTTGAAGAGGCGGGTTCGTCGTTAAAAGATGTGGTGCGGGCGCGTTATTACATCACTGATCCTGCGTTCGCAGATGATGTTTTTGAAGTCACGGGTAAATATTTTGGTGAAGTTCGCCCGGCGGCAACAATGGTGGTCGCGGGGCTGATCAAACCAGAAATGAAAATTGAAATCGAGGTGACTGCGCGCATCGGTGCTGGCGATTAATCTGCTTCCCTCGTGTGGTGAAATGTCCACTTTTCAGATAATAGTTATTAAGATACGCTTGCGTATGTTATGTTGGAGAAGTGGTGATGTTTTTTGTTTTTGCAGCTTTGGCTGATTTTATCCTTTTTGTCTTGCATGTGGCGGCCATTTTTATTGGAGAGCCCGCTTATCTGTTCCTGCGGGCAGGTAAAGTGATGGCTGAAGCTGATGCGCGGGGCGAAACTTGGCCCGCTATTCTTACCGGCGCAATTTCCACAGTGTTTTTGGCATGGGCGGTTATTTCTTTTTGGGCGGGTACGAACAAACCATTCGCGCGTTGGGCGCGCTATTTAATGATTGGCATCGGCATTGTGTTTTTGCTGCGCGGTGGCGTGATTGTTCTGCAGCTGGGCGGAATGGCCCAATTCTCTGATGGCGAGGCGCCACAAATGCGTGATTTTATCTTCTCGGTTTCTGCACTCTTTATCGGATTGCTGCATTTGGCAGCAGTATTTAAAGATAAGCCGCGTTGATTGTTTCACCCAAACGATGATGGTTTTAGACGGTTTTGGCGCACAAAGCCTTGTCAGTTTCGCTTGTTGCGCGTAGCAAAGCCGCAACTGGATTAATTTTTGATAGGCATCATTATGGCACAGCAAAATCTTTTATTGTTGCCCGGCGACGGCATCGGCACCGAAATTATGGCGGAAGTTGAAAAGCTAATCGCCCATCTCAACGCAAAAGGTCTTGCAGACGTTGCTTTTGATACCGGTCTTGTGGGCGGTTCTGCATATGATGCGCATGGGGTCGCGATTTCTGAAGAAGACATGCAAAAAGCGCTAAGCGCGGATGCGGTGATCTTTGGTGCTGTTGGTGGTCCTAAATGGGACAATGTGCCTTACGAGTTGCGCCCAGAAGCGGGGCTTTTGCGCTTGCGTAAGGACCTTGGTCTGTTCGCAAATCTGCGCCCGGCAATTTGCTATCCGGCTTTGGCTGATGGCTCATCTTTAAAGCGCGAGATTGTTGAAGGCCTGGACATTCTTATCGTTCGCGAGTTGACCGGTGGCGTTTACTTTGGTGAACCAAAAGAGATCCATGATTTGGGCAATGGCCAAAAACGCGCAATTGATACGCAAGTCTATGAGACTTATGAAATTGAGCGCATTGCGCGCGTGGCCTTTGATATGGCACGCACACGCGACAATCGGGTTTCATCATCTGAAAAACGCAATGTGATGAAATCCGGCGTTTTGTGGCACGAAGTGGTGAGCGCCTTGCATGAAAGCGAATATGCTGACGTGCAATTGGATCACATTTTGGCAGACAATTGTGCAATGCAATTGGTGCGCAACCCGAAACAGTTCGATGTGATTGTTACGGACAATTTGTTCGGCGATATCTTGTCAGATGCGGCGGCCATGTTGACTGGGTCATTGGGCATGTTGCCTTCAGCCTCCTTGGGGGCGCCGGATGCGGAAACGGGTAAACGCAAAGCTTTGTACGAACCTGTTCATGGCTCTGCACCTGATATTGCGGGTCAAGGCATGGCCAACCCCATCGCCATGATTGCCAGCTTTGCAATGGCGCTTCGCTATTCGTTTGAAATGGTTGAATTGGCCGACAAGGTTGAAGCTGCCATCGCGGCTGTATTGGATGAAGGTTATCGCACCGGCGATATTATGCAAGACGGCTGCAAAAAGGTGTCGACCGCAGAAATGGGCGATGCGATTATCGCCAAACTCTAGCGCTTGCGCTTTTTACAGTTTCAGTTCTAAATTGGGCATCATTTTTGGTGCCCTTTTTTATGACGAAAACAATTGACTTTGATCAGCCCCTCACCAATGAGGACATTGAGCAGTTGTACCGCGACGGCAAGTTGCCGCGGGCCGGAATGCAATTCCTAAAACAGCTGGTGCAGCCGCGCGATTTATGGGGGCAATGGGCCGACAAGCTAAGTTTGGCCGTAGGTACAATTTTGGTGCTTGCGGGTATTGTGTTCTTCTTTGCGTTCAATTGGAAAGACATGCCAGGTTGGCAAAAACTTGGCTTAATTGATTTGGCACTTGTCGGCTGTTTGTTGGTTTCGCTCTGGCGCGGGTTGGATGATGGGGCGGGTCAAGCATTGGCGATTGGGGCGAGCATATTCGTCGGGGTATTCATGGCGGTGTTTGGTCAGATTTACCAAACCGGAGCCGACGCCTATCAATTGTTCATGATGTGGGCCCTATTGATTTTGCCATGGGTGATCCTGTCTAAATCCTTGGCGCATTGGACCTTGTGGTTGGTTGTTGCGCATACATTTTTGCTTGTTTTTTGGGTGCAAACCGTGGGCGATGGCATCGAAATTGATGTCCCCTTGGCCCTTTTGGGTTTGCTTGCTTATGGGCTGCAAAGTCACCTTGCATCCAAGCAGCCGAGCGGTTGGCTTGATCACAATTGGTTTTCGTGGATCTGGCTGTTCTATTCTCTCACCTTGACCGCTTTTTTGATCGGCGCGTGGGTATTCACCATGCGCTACGGATTTGATATTCCAAGCGATCCCTTTAACGGCGATCTTCGCACAATTGCTGGGCTGATTGGTTTGGCACTGCATTGCGCGGGCTATTATTTGGCGTTTAAGCGTTTCAAGCTTTTGGTCGGTGCGCAGATTTGGACATTGATCAGTTCGATTTTGATGTCGGCCATTTTCTTGATCCTATTTGCCGAATGGATATTTGATTGGGGTGATGGCGGTTTGTTGTTTGGTGGCCTGTTTATGGCTGCAGTTGTGGCCGGCATATTTTGGGGCGGGATCAAGTTTTTGAACATGCATCAGTTTGCTCCGCGTCCGGCGCGGGAGGTCAGCAATGTTGAGTAAGGAACATGCGATTACGCGCCTAAATGCTTACGGTGTGCCATTTTCTGAGCAAGTTTGGATGAGTGAAAGCAAACGAAAAGATGGCGAGTTTGGCGTTTTTGCCATTATCATTCGGGTGATCGCAGGGCTGTTCATCTTGGGTATGATGGTGGTGGCGATTGCGGGCCTTATTGCCTTGTTGGGACTAGATAGTCGTTGGGAACATGTGGCGGGCACAATTGGTGTTTTGACCACAGGTTTTGCTGCTTGGAAATTTCGTACTTCATATAAAATGCTTGAAAAGCAATATAGCTTTAAGGGGCTAATGTATTTATCGCTCTTGCTGGTGGGAAAGGCCTGCTTGCTGGCGGCGCTTTTTGGTTGGTTTGACACAGGGCTGTTTCGCTCAGAAAGTGGTTGGATTGTCGCCCTCGTCTTTTCGCTC
>NZ_CAKZPW010000002.1:0-2040 GCF_937139385.1 uncultured Maritalea sp.
CCGAATAAAGGTAATTTGCGTCACAAATGGCGCTTTATGCGGCAATAGCCGTAATCGGGGAGCGTATAATGAAAAAAACTGTTTTAGGGGCGGTGGCCCTTGCGACACTGGTGCTGGCATCACCCGTCGTCGCACAAGAACTAACACAATGGGACAACGTTGAAGGTTGGGACATTATGGTTGATCCATCCCTTGGAAACGGTTGTCTTATTCAAGCGGCATATGAAGATGGTTCAATTGTGCGGATCGGTTTCGACCGCAATAATGAATCAGCCTACGTAACGGCCTTCAATGAAAGCTGGGGCGAGATTGTTGAAGGTGAAACCTACGTGGTAGGGTTTACACTGGACGACGAACCCTATGAGGGCGAAGCAAAAGGCATTTACCTGGGCGGGGTTCCGGGGGCAGATATCGCGTTTACCAATGAGGATTTTCTATTTGATAT
This sequence comes from uncultured Maritalea sp., assembly GCF_937139385.1. Classification (NCBI taxonomy): domain Bacteria; kingdom Pseudomonadati; phylum Pseudomonadota; class Alphaproteobacteria; order Hyphomicrobiales; family Devosiaceae; genus Maritalea; species uncultured Maritalea sp. Next base: position 446 of record NZ_CAKZPW010000002.1, read on the forward strand.
CGCTAAGAAATACACCATGACGTTGTACAATGGCGACGAGCAGGTCATGGCGATTGACTTGGCCGGTTCCTACGCTGCACTTGAAGCGGCCGTTGAATGCCAAGGCGCGCAGTAAACTCTATTCGTTGATTCTGCTAAATGCTGATCGAAATAGACCTGCTGGGCAAATCCGCTCAGCAGGTTTTTGTTCGGTTCAAATGTCTTTGATGACTTTAATGAGGAATAGCATAACGACAGCGCCGATTGTGGCATTGATGATGCCGCCAATTATTCCGCCGCCAATGGCGATGCCCAAAGAAGGCAACAAAATGCCGGCGACAAGGGCCCCAACAATCCCTACGACCATATTGCCGATTAGGCCAAATCCAAATCCTTTGACAATTTTGCCTGCTAGCCAGCCTGCAACAGCTCCAACAAACAAGAATGCAATTAAACTACCAATGCCCATCATTTTACCCTTTCGCCTAATATACCAAGTGCAAATGGGGAATGTTCCGTGAAAAACAAGGGCGTAGATTTTTGCGGTGGGGTCGTCATGGTGATCCCGGCAGGACTCGAACCTGCAACCTGCTGATTAGAAGTCAGCTGCTCTATCCAGTTGAGCTACGGGACCAATAGGTGGCGCTAAGCCAATTGACTAGCGAAATGATGTTAAACTCAGATGTCTAACGAAAGTGCAAAAAGCTGGTTAGTGTGTCCAAGGAGCCCGGCGGTCGCTTTTGAAATTATCAGAATAAGCAACTTTCTTCGGGGTCGCATCGTGTGGTTGCTGCACCACATACTCGATGTTCTTACGTTGGGCGTAGCTTTCAGCCGCTTCCAAAGAGTCAAAAGTGAGTTTCACTTGTGAATTCATGTCTGTGGAAGAGGTGTAACCCATAAGCGGATCAATGGATCTGGCAACTTCGGGTTCAAAAACAAGCACCCAGTGCTTGGTTTTGCCGCGGCCAGATTGCATGGCGTTCTTTGCTGGACGAAAGATTTTAGCGGTCATGATCCTACCCAATCATTGTTCCGTTGTGGTGATGGTCGGAGTAGCAAGATTCGAACTTGCGACCCCTGGTACCCAAAACCAGTGCTCTACCAGGCTGAGCTATACTCCGACATTCTCACAACGGATGTGATCACCGGACTGCGATGTACACATTCTTGTGGCATACTGCAAGTCATGTTATCTGCTCATTCTAAGAATAATGCACTTTTTTGTCTGGAATATGAGTTGCCAAAATTCAAAATCAACGCGAATGCAGCTCAAAAACCCTTGTCGTCTGCGGGTTTTAGCCCAAAATGGGTAGGTGTAAGTTTTTTTCTATTCCTCGCCGTTTTTTTGCTGACAATTCTTTGGGATCGAACAACGACTGAGCAATTGACCAATTGGCCAGAGAGAGAACGTGCGTTTTTTGCAGTTTTGGCCCGCGTTGGGGAATCAGATTGGATGCTTATTCCAACCTTGACCCTTTGGGTAGTGACGCAAATCATTGGCCGTTTTCCACTTGGATACACCCTGCGATGGGTTGTGCGCGGAACTGGAGCAATGAGCGGATTCATTTTTCTAGCTGTTGGACTGCCCGGTGCACTGTCCACCATATTAAAAG
>NZ_CAKZPW010000003.1:0-8643 GCF_937139385.1 uncultured Maritalea sp.
CGCTGTTTTTGACCGCCAGAAAGCTGGCTGATTTGGCGTGATCCAACACCGGGTAAGCCGACCCGGGCAAGCACGGTTTCAACCCGTTTGGCTATCTCTTCACGCGGGACACCTCGTTGACGCAGGCCGAAACCCACATTTGCTTCGATGTCCATCATGGGGAACAGTGCTAGATGTTGAAACACCATAGAGACTGGTCGCTTGTTGGGGGGCACCCCAATCATTGAATTGCCTTTGATCAGCAAATCGCCGCTTGATGCTTCTTGAAAGCCAGCGATCATGCGCAAAAGTGTGGTTTTGCCACAACCTGATGGGCCTAAGATGGAGAAAAATGTGCCTTTTGGCACGCCAAAACTTACGTCTTTTACGGCTCTGAACCCGCTAAAGTCTTTGTTGAGTTTGCGGCATTCAAGATCGAATTGTGCGTCAGCGTCCGTCTGGGTCATTTGTGCTCCAACAATATGAGAAGAGGCGCGAAATCGCGCCCCTTCAATTGGTTTGCCTAAAAGTGAGGTTACTTGGCCGCGTTAACGCGATCAAGCACTGCACCTTCGAGCGTTTCAAGATTTGCTGGAACTGTTGGGTACCACTTGATGTTGTCGATTGCCGCTTGTGGGAAGCTTGCTTGGTAACGGGCTTTAAGTGCCTCATCCACGCCTGCATCGCCACCCTGAGAAGCGGTGAAATTGCCTGCAGCTGTTGTGATCATTGCAGCAATTTCAGGTTGCATTACAAAGTTGATCCAAGCGTATGCAGCTTCATCTGCGCGGCCACGTTTTGGCATTGCAAATGTATCGATCCAACCCAAAGCACCTGCAGTTGGTGCAACAAAGGTGATGTCAGCATCGTCTGCATTCAAAGACCAACCGCCTGTATCCCAAGCCATGGCTGCAACCACTTCGCCTGAGCGAAGAAGGTTTTTGATCTCGTCGCCGCCACCCCAATAGGTTTTGACGTTTGACTTACATTCGATCAATTTTGCTTCAACTTGAGACAGGATGTCTTTGTAAGCTGCTTCGTCATTATAGGCTGCGAATGGGTCAAGACCCATTGAGAATGCAAAGCCGATCAGTGTTGGGCGCTTCAAGCGATAAGACACTTTGCCGGCAACAGAGGCGTCACAAAGATCCAAATAGTCTTTAACTTGACCAGCTTTTGCGGTGTTGACCACAAGGCCAGATGTGCCCCAAACGTGTGGTACGCCATACACATCGCTGCCGATCATGGTGTTGCCTTTTGTGGCTTCCAACATGGATGGGATGAATTGGCTTGCATCGATTTTTGAAAGGTCGATCGGTTTATAAATGTCAAACTCGGCTTGTGCGCCAGCAATCCGGTCTTGGCTAGGCTGAGCAAGGTCAAAACCGCCGCCATTGGTTGCGCGCAGCTTTGCGACCATTTCTTCGTTGTTTGATTTGGTCACTTCAACAGTGTGGCCGGTTTCTGCTTCAAACAATGCAACAACATTTTCAGGTGCATAGCCGCCCCAGGTCAAAAGACGCAATGTTTCCGCTTGTGCGGCTGATGCACTCAATACACCAGCGGCAAGCAAGGCGATGCCTGATGATAGAATCTTGTTCATGATTTCACTCCACTTAGGTCAGGCTTTCAACGCTAGGCAGAATTGCCGCGCGAGCCCCTTTTTGTTCTCGTTGCGCCACTTGAAGCGCGGGTGGAGAGATAAACTTCTACCTTTGCACTTTTGTGACAATCTGAAGAGTTTCATTCAAGTATCTGTGTGTTGTCAAGAATTTATCAGAACTTTCTCTACAGAACCTGTGGTTGTGTTCAATTTGTTTCAGGAAACTGAGTGTTTGGACAAACAAAAAGGGAGGCCGCTGAAAATCAGCGCCTCCCATTGCGTCTTTTCGTTTTGATTGATTTTACTTAATTCAGCCGAAGGCCACTTTTGGCATCAAACAGGCTAATCGCGTCTTGGTCGAAATCAATATTGAACTGATCGCCAACCTCAACGCGTTTGCGGGCGGCTTCGCGGATGGTGAAACTATGTTCGCCGACCTTTGCGGTAATATATGTGTCTGACCCTGTGCGCTCAATAGCGGTGGCGGTAACGGGTTGGCTGAGCATTCCCTTGTCTTTTGCAACAACGCGGATCTCTTCGGGCCGAATGCCCAAAATGGCCACGCCATCAAAACTGAGATCGGCTTTAGATAGTTGGCTGTCGTCTCCAGCAATAGAAATTTTGTCAGCGCCTTTTGACACGACTGGTAAAAGGTTCATCGGCGGTGAACCCATGAATCCAGCTACATAGGTGTTTGCTGGCTTGTAGTACACCTCGTCCGGGGTGCCGATCTGTTGGATATGCCCGTCTTTTAGAATGCAAATGCGGGTGGCCAGTGTCATGGCTTCGATTTGATCGTGGGTCACATAAACAATTGATGCGTTGACGCGTTGGTGCAGGCTTTTGATTTCGGCGCGCATTTCAACGCGCAGTTTTGCATCCAAGTTGGAAAGCGGTTCATCGAACAGATAAAGCTTTGGGTTCCGCACCAAGGCGCGGCCCATGGCGACGCGTTGGCGTTGGCCGCCGGAAAGGGCGCTTGGTTTGCGGTCGAGCAGTTGGTCGAGCTGTAAAATCTCAGCGACGCGCTGCAGCTGCTTTTGCTGTTCTTTTTTAGCAGTGCCGCGCACTTTCAGGCCAAAGGTGATGTTTTCGCCAACCGACATGGTTGGATAAAGCGCATAAGATTGAAACACCATGGCAATGTCGCGTTCGCCCGGCGGGGTTTGCGTCATGTCTTTGCCGCCAATTTTGATCGCGCCTTCATTGATCGTTTCAAGGCCCGCAATGCAATTGAGCAATGTGGATTTGCCGCAGCCCGAAGGTCCCAGCAGGACTAAAAACTCGGCTTCTTCCATCTCAATATTGATATCGTGTAGCACTTCAACTGAACCATAGTTCTTTTTGAGGTTGCTGATTTGCAGGACCTTTTTGGGATCGCTCACGATCTGCTCCTTTTTGGGGCGCTGGTTGATGTTCTGACGATCAGATCAACCGGTACGACTTTTTGCAATTGGTCAATTGGGGTGCCGCGGATCAGATCAATCACCATTTTGGCGATTTCTGTACCTGCGTCGCGAATGGGTGCGCGCGTAACCGTCAGGGCAACCGAAAAGTTCTCGGTTTTTAGCGAGGACAGTCCATCGTCGTGGGTGATGATGGAAATGTCTTTGCCAATTTCCAAGCCCATTTCGCGGATGCGGCGCTGTGCGCCAACTGTGACCAGCGTTGAAGAACACAAGAATGCAGTTGGCCGGTCATCAAGTTCGAGCAAGGCTTGGGCATGGCGGTAGCCATATTCCTCAGTCATGTGATCGTGATGAATGAGCTGCGGTGTGGTTTTGAGGCCAAATTCTTTGTGTGCACGCGTATAGCCGTCCAAACGTTGCTTGGCGAACATCAAATCCGCCGCGCCGTTTAACAAGCCGATGCGCGTATGCCCCAATTCGAGCAGCAGTTTTGTCGCATCATAAAACGCGCCTTCATTGTCGATGTCGTAGAAGCCATAAGGCAGGTCGGTTTCGCAGCGACCATGTACAATAAAGGGGAAGTTGAGTTTTGATAGAACTGCAATGCGTTCGTCGTGTGCTTTTGGCGCGGAAATCACAAAACCATCTACTTTGCCGATTTGGGCAAAGCGCTGATAGGTTTGTGGGTTGTCTGCTGCGGTTAGCACCACATCATTGTCGTAGGTTGCGAGCTTTTTGGTGAAGGCGGCAAGGAAATCGGCAAAGTGCGGATCAACCAGCAAATCGTCGTGGTGGGGCAAAACAATGCCGATGGCATCGGCGCGGCCTGTGGCCAAACGCCTGGCGCTTGAATTGGGTCGATAGTTGAGCTTTTGCGCCGCTTCAAGCACCCGCGTGCGGGTGGCTTGATTGACCGTAGAATAATTGTTCAACGCCCGAGAAACCGTGGCCTGCGAAAGGCCAAGATGTTCTGCCAGTGATTTTAGATTTGCCACAACGTCCTCCTTCCTCCACGACTCCCATTTGGCGATCAATTGCGCAATCATTGAAAGCGCTTTCTAAGCCATTTCATATTTCTGAATTGTTGTTTTGGCAAGCCCCGACAAATGTCAATTTTTGATCCTATCTGAATTTTTGTAAAATTAGATTGTAAAATCAACATTTTATCGAATTCATATCTAGTTGTTCATGATTGTGTTCTCGGACAAGATGAAAATTCCTTCTTGACAGAAATGGATTCATTTACAATTGTTGAAAGCGCTTTCAATGATTGTTTGGCCGAATCCATTTGCGGGTTTGGAAATTTGAGTAGGGATGAGAATGAGCGAAGCACTTGCTGTCAAAAATGTTGGAACTGGCGCAGCTGAAGGATTGGATGCGCAGCAGGATTGGTGGCGCGGTGCGGTGATCTATCAGATTTACCCGCGTTCTTTCCAAGACAGCAATGGCGACGGCATTGGCGATTTGGTCGGCATCACCGAGCGCTTGCCCTATATCGCCGACCTTGGCGCAGACGCGATTTGGCTATCGCCGTTCTTTAAATCCCCCATGAAAGACATGGGATATGACGTTTCAGACTATTGTGACGTTGATCCAAGCTTTGGCACGTTAGAAGATTTTGATGCGATGACGGCCCGGGCGCATGAGCTTGGTCTAAAGGTGATGATTGACCAGGTATTGTCGCACACTTCTGACCAACATGTTTGGTTTGAACAAAGCCGTAAAAGCCGCGATGGCGACATGGCTGATTGGTATGTTTGGGCAGATGCGAAGCCAGATGGCACGCCGCCAACCAATTGGCAGTCTGTGTTTGGTGGGCCCGCTTGGAGCTGGAACCCAAAGCGGCGCCAATATTATTTGCACAACTTCTTGCCCAGCCAGCCGGACCTGAATTTCCACTGTGAGGCGGTGCAAGACGCATTGTTGGAAACGGTTCGGTTTTGGCTTGAGCGTGGGGTGGATGGGTTCCGTTTGGACACGGTGAACTTTTATGTTCACGATCAAGAGTTGCGTGACAATCCGCCGGTCACCAGTGGCGGGTCAAATGATGTGCCGGACCTTAACCCATACGGGTTCCAAGAGCATGTTTATGACAAAACGCGACCTGAAAATATCCGGTTCTTGGAAAAGTTCCGCGCTTTGCTGGATGAATACCCCGGTGCGTCGTCTGTTGGTGAAGTGGGGGATGGCGACCGTTCATTGCGCACTATGGCTGAATATACAGCGGGCGATGATCGCCTACACATGTGTTATTCGTTCGATATGCTTGGCCCCGACTTTTCGGCAGCGCATTTCAAAAAGTGCATCACAAAGTTCGAAGATGCATCTCAAGAATTTGCGCAGGGCAACAGTTGGCCGTGCTGGGCATTTTCCAACCACGATGTGAACCGCCATATGACCCGCTGGGCGGATTTGGCGAACGACAAACAACAATTTGCAAAACTAGCTGGCGCATTGCTGTTGAGCCTTAAGGGGTCCGTTTGCATTTATCAGGGCGACGAACTTGGTTTCACAGAAGCCGAAGTCGCTTTTGAAGATTTGACCGACCCTTATGGCATTACCTTCTGGCCCGAGTTTAAAGGGCGGGACGGGTGCCGCACGCCATTTGCTTGGTCTTCAACTGCGCAAAATGCCGGGTTTTCAACTGCTGACAAAACATGGCTTCCCGTGGCACCCGATCACCAGGCAACGGCGGTAGACCTGCAAGTGGCCGACGACACTTCTGTCCACGCGCAGTTCAAACGTTTTTTGACGTTCCGCAAGCAGTTGCCAGCTTTGATTTCTGGCGAACTTACGTTTTTGGAATGGAATGTTGAGGGGCTGGCATTTGTGCGCGGCAGCGGCGCAGACGCGGTGCTGTGTGTCATCAATTTGAGCAATGATGCTGTGACATATGAATTGCCCGCAAACATGAGCGCAACAGCTTTAGAAAATCACGGATTTGAATTTGGGTTTGACGGTAAAACCGTCAGCCTTAATGGCCATCAGGCCTTTTTTGCTGCTTTGGCTTAAGCAGATAATCGGTAGTCGGGAGGATTACGACATGAAGAAACTACTCACCCTTGCAGCAAGCGCAATTGCGATTTCTGCGGCTTCAATTTTGCCAACATATGCGTTGGAAGAAGGCAAACTTGTCATCTGGATCAATGGTGATAAGGGCTATAATGGCCTTGCAGAAATTGGCGCCAAGTTTACGGAAGAGCTTGGCGTTGAAGTGATTGTTGAGCACCCAGAAGGTGTTACAGACAAATTTCAACAAGCTGCGGCCAATGGCCAAGGCCCTGACATTTTTATCTGGGCGCACGATCGTTTTGGCGAATGGGCTGCAGGCGGTTTGATTACGCCGGTCGATCCAAGCGATGCGGTGAAAGCCAACACATTTGATTTTGCATGGGATGCGGTAACATCTGACGGTAAAATTTGGGGTTACCCCGTTGCTGTTGAAGCGGTTGGCCTGATCTACAATAAAGACTTGATCCCAACACCACCTGCAACGTTCGAAGAAATTGCCGCCATGAAAATTGACGGTATCGAGCACCCCATCATGTGGGATTACAACAATACCTACTTCTCATTCCCATTGCTCATGGCTGGCGGCGGTTACGCGTTTGAGAAAAAAGACGGTGCTTATGATGCCACCACAACCGGTGTTGCCAATGCCGGTGCGATTGCTGGTGCGTCCATGATTAAGTCTTTGATTGATGGCGGCGTGATGCCAAGTGGTGTTGATTATGGTGTGATGGATGCTGCGATCAACAAAGGCGAAACAGCCATGGTGATCAATGGTCCTTGGGCTTGGTCAAACCTTAAAACATCAGGCATCAACTTCGGCGTTGCACCAATTCCATCTGTTGATGGCAAACCAAGTAAAGCATTTGTTGGTGTGTTGGCTGCAACTGTTAATGCGGCAAGCCCGAACAAAGATATCGCCAAAGAATTCATCGAAAGCTACATGCTTACTGATGATGGCTTGAAAACAGTGAATGACGATGTGCCTTTGGGCGCGGTGACCTCTGTTTCGTTTGCGAAACAAGTTGAAGCTGATGCGAATATCGCAGCGACTTTGGCCAATGCGCAAACCGGCATTCCAATGCCTTCAATTCCTGCGATGGGCAAATTCTGGGCAGCAATGGAGCCGGCCCTACGTTCAATCACCAACGGCCAATCTTCTGTTGAAGAAGCTTTGGCTGGTGCTGAAACACGTATCTTGGCAGAATAATTAAGTTCGAGGCATCGCCAGAATTGGCGGTGCCTCACCAAAATTGCAAAGGCCAGCGCCATGTCTGTTATGACTGATGATCGTGATCCACAATCCAATTTGGTGGAAAGCTCTATGATCCGCACTGTCTATGAAACGGTAAAACCGTTCATTCGACTTGCCAGTTTAGCCGCCATCGCCCTAGCCTTTTTGTATGTTATCTGGGGTCTCTACCTTGCAGGGGAACCCATCTTTGCCGTTGTGGCTTTCGCCATTGGCATTTCAATTGTCATTCTGTTTGGCTGGGCGCGGTTTTACACGTGGCGCTTTGTCTTTCCCGGTGTGGCGGCGATTGCGGTGTTCATCGTTTTGCCGGTTCTTTATACCTCGGGCATTGGTTTCACCAACTATAGTGCCTCCAACATTTTGCCGTTTGAGCGGGTGCAGCAAATCCACTTGGATAAGATGGTCAAAGCGCCAGATAGTGGAAGACCTTTTGCCCTCACGTCAGATTCTTCATTGTTCTTCCCTGCAGACAGTGGTCGGCCCGCGCTGATCACAGCGCCGATTGGCGAAGCTGTTGATGGTCGTTTAGTCGCAATGGTTCATCACGGGGATGCGCCCGAAACGCTTAACATAAAGGCGGTTTTGCAAAATCGCGCAGCTTTGCAACAGATTAGTATTGACCTGCCTGAGGGTGGGGCATTGACCATGGATGGGCTGCGCGAATTCGCATCGTCTGCGCCATTTTACACGTTGGAAGAAGAGGATGTCCTTGTTGGTGCGGACGGCACAAAACTGGTGCCAAATCACGAGAAAGGTTTTTATCAGGACGATGCGGGCGAGCTGGTGACACCGGGATGGCCGGTGGGTGTTGGCTGGGCAAACTTTACCAAGGTTTTGTTTGCAGATGGCATACGCCAGCCCATGCTTGAGATCTTTATTTGGACTTGTGCCTTTGCGTTTTTGTCGATGATTTTTACGTCTGGTTTGGGTACCGCACTGGCCGTGGTTCTGGAGTGGGAGCACTTGGCGCACAAAGGCATCTATAAGCTCTTCCTGATCTTGCCTTATGCCGTTCCTGCCTTTATTTCGATCTTGGTTTTTCGGGGGCTTTTCAATCAAAACTTTGGTGAGATCAATTTGATCTTGGGTGGTTTGTTTGGGCTGGAGCCGGACTGGTTTACCAACCCCACTTTGACCCGATCCATGCTGTTGTTGGTGAACACCTGGCTTGGTTTTCCCTATTGGATGTTGATTTCAGCCGGATTTCTGCAAAGCGTGCCGCGCGACCATTTCAAAGCCGCCGCGCTTGAAAACTCTGGTCCTGTGCGCAACTTTTTTGCGATCACCCTGCCGCAGATTATGCCGCCGATGGTGCCGTTGCTGATTGCCAATTTTGCCTTCAATTTCAATATTATCGTACTTGTGCTGCTGCTTACGCGTGGTGGGCC
>NZ_CAKZPW010000004.1:0-2216 GCF_937139385.1 uncultured Maritalea sp.
GAAACCTGCTTTGGCGGGTGGCAAATTGCGCACCATGGGGTCCACTACCTATAAAGAATTCCGCCAACATTTTGAAAAGGATCGTGCTCTCGCACGGCGCTTCCAGAAAATTGACGTGAATGAGCCATCCGTAGATGATGCTGTGAAAATTCTCAAAGGTTTGAAGCCCTACTTTGAAGACCACCACTCGGTAAAATACACCTCTGACGCCATCAAGACATCTGTTGAATTGGCAGCGCGCTATATCAATGATCGCAAGCTTCCCGATAAAGCCATTGATGTGGTTGATGAATCTGGTGCTGCGCAACGGTTGTTGCCCGAAGCGGAACGAAAGAAACAAATTGGTGTGGAAGAGATTGAAGCAACCATTGCTACAATGGCGCGCATTCCCCCGAAATCTGTCTCAAAGTCTGATACCGAGCTTCTTTCCGGTTTGGAAGACAATTTGAAGCGCGTGGTGTTTGGGCAAGACGATGCGATTTCAGCACTCTCGTCTGCAATAAAACTGGCCCGTGCCGGATTACGAGAGCCTGAAAAACCCATCGGATCTTATCTGTTCACCGGGCCAACTGGTGTGGGTAAAACCGAAGTAGCAAAACAGCTTGCCGACACGCTTGGCGTGGAGCTTTTGCGCTTTGATATGTCCGAGTATATGGAGCGTCATACCGTTTCACGGTTGATCGGTGCGCCCCCAGGTTATGTTGGGTTTGATCAAGGTGGTTTGTTAACAGATGGAGTCGACCAAAACCCGCACTGCGTTGTTTTGCTTGATGAAATTGAGAAAGCACACCCTGATTTGTTCAACATCTTGTTGCAAGTTATGGACCACGGCAAGCTTACCGATCATAACGGCAAAGAAGTCATGTTCCGCAACGTCATTTTGATCATGACGTCGAACGCGGGTGCTGCCGATATGGCGCGTGCACCAGTGGGCTTCACAACCAACAAACGTACGGGTGACGACGAAGAGGCGCTTAAAACCTTTTTCACACCAGAATTCCGTAACCGGTTGGACGCTATTATTTCGTTCGGTGCCTTGCCGAGCAAAGTGGTTAGTCAAGTTGTTGAGAAGTTTGTTATTCAGCTTGAAGCACAATTGGGCGAGCGTGGTGTAACCATCGAATTGACAACTGCTGCGAACAAGTGGATTGCCAAGCGCGGATATGACGAGACAATGGGTGCTCGTCCACTTGGCCGGGTCATTCAAGAACACATCAAGAAGCCATTGGCTGATGAAGTCTTGTTCGGCAAGCTACAAAATGGCGGTACGGTGAAAGTCGATGTGAAACGAGGTGCCGACGAGTTGGTGCTTAAGTTTTTGCCCCCTGCGCCTGCAAAGCCAAAGGCGATTACGGGGCCAGAAAAACGCAAAGCGATCACCAAAAAACCGCGCAAGAAGGCGGCAACGAGCAGCGCTCGGGTGCCATCGACACCAAAGAGCAAACCAAAAACGAGTTCTGAAAAGAGCTAATTAAAAAGGGCCGGTCAGTTGACCGGCCTTTTTGTTAAAGAGCTGCGCGAATGTGCTCGGCAATTTCTGCCAAGTCGTCGTTTGAAACTTCAACTTCGCCATGCCGATTGCGTCGTTGCCCGGCGTAGCAAGGGATGATGTGAAAATGTAAGTGGTAAACAGTTTGGCCCGCGACTTCTTCGCTCGATTGGCGCAACAATATCCCATCAGCGCGCATGGATTTTTTAACCGCCACGGCTATCTTTTGAACGCGCTTCATCAGTTCCGCCAAATCGTCAGGATCAACGTCAATCAAGTTGCGCGCGCCTTTTTTAGGGACAACCAGCACATGACCGCGGCTCTCCGGCATAATATCCATAATTGATACGCAAACATCGTCTTCAAAGATTTTGTGGCTTGGGATATCGCCGGCGATGATCTTGGTGAAAATGTTATTTGGATCGTAGCTTGAAGGCATGGTTCGCTCTTTGCTCAAGTGTGAATGGCAATTTCTTCAAGAGGTGCAGAAATTGCTAAGTTTCATTTTAAAGGGGACAATTGGTTTTCAGATATCCTAAGTAAGTTATTTGCAAAAGTTCCTTCAATTGGAGGAGGAAGTAGTTCAAGTAATAAAAGAAATAGAAAGAAACGAAATAAAAGCAGTTTTTATTCAAGATCACAATTTGTGGCTGCGTAATACCCGTAATGATGAGCTGACTCAGCTGACTTTTGACGGTATTGAGGACTACGGCTACGGAACCAATAA
>NZ_CAKZPW010000005.1:0-2399 GCF_937139385.1 uncultured Maritalea sp.
GTCCGATTCCCCTCCAGAGCGTGACGTGCAATGGACCGAGAGCGGTATTGAAGGCGTATGGCGCTTTGTGCAAAAAGTATGGCGTTTGGTGGATGAGGCGCAAGCCATCATTGCAAACGATGCCGATGGGGCAACCGACAATTTTGACACTGAAGCCCTGCTCAAATCTGCCCATCGCGCGGTTGATCAAGTCTCTGATGCTTATGAAAGCCTTCGCTTTAACCGCGCTATCGCCCAATTGTATGAACTCACCAATGTGTTGGGTAAGGCCGTCGCTACGGTAAAACACAATCCAACAGTTAAAGAGCGCGCCGCCATTCGTACAGCCACCACATTTTTGGTAAAATTGTGCAACCCAGTGGTGCCACATGTGACCGAAACATGCTGGGCACATCTAGGCAACTCAACCATTTTGGCCGACGAAAGCTGGCCCGAGGCGGATGAACAGTACCTAAAAGACGATACGATTATTTTGCCCGTTCAGGTCAACGGCAAACGACGTGGTGAAATTGAAATCATCAAAGACCTGCCCAAAGATCAAATCGAAAATGCCGCCTTGTCACTGGATGCTGTTTCGCGCATCTTGGACGGACAGCCCCCTAAAAAGGTCATCGTTGTCCCAGGTAGGATTGTTAATGTCGTTGTTTGATCGCAGAGCTTCCGCGCTGATTTTGGTGTTGGCCAGCACAATGCTGCTGGCCGCCTGCACGTTGCGTCCCATTTATGAGGAATATGAAGGGGGCGAATATGCCCTTTTATACCAAAATCCAACCTCCCCGATTGAACAAACGATCATTCAAGATCTAGCATTCAAACTTGGCCGTTCATTTACGCCCGACTATGCGCTCAAACTATCAACCACAACATCTACCCGTTCCGTTTTTGGTGTCGAGTCAGAATTCACCCGGGCTGAAAATGAGGCAACTGTGCGCACATCATTCGTGCTCACCAATATCAACACCGACAAAATTATTGCCAAAGGCGAGCGCTTTTCGTCTGCGATCTATCAATCAAGCGACCAGAAATTCGCCAATAAAACAGCGCAAACAGATGCCTACCAGCGGGCTGCAAAAGACCTCGCCCGCCAATTGGAGCTTTTGATTGTATTAGCGATTAACGAGCAAAAACCTTGACCGCATTAAAAGCGCGAGACGTTGATGGCTTTTTGGCACGTCCCGATCTCACCTCAGGTCTGGTGCTGATTTATGGTCCGGACGCTGGCCGTGTGCGTGAAACAACTGATCGTTTACAAGCCCATTTTCACGCCAAAGATGCCGACCCCATGTCACTGGTTAGTCTGCAATTTGGAGATTTTGAGAATCCAGGTGAACGAATTGCTGTGGAAGCAAATACCCGCTCCATGTTCGGAGATCTGCGCGTTATCCGCGTCCGCGGCGCCACAAATGCCTTCGCCAAAGAAATCGAACAGACCGTGAAGGATGGATTTGACGCGGTTTTGTTGGTCGAAGCGGGTAATTTAACCCCAAAAGACGCCTTAAGAAAACTGGCAGAAGCACAAAAATCTGCGCGCGCCGTTCCTTGCTTTGCAGATGACACCAGAAGCCTTACCCAATTGGCGCGGCAAATGTTCGACAACGCTCAAATTCGGATCGAAAGTGATGCCCTACGCGCACTAATTGATGTTCTGGGCAACGATCGTCAAATTACACGCCTCGAAGTTGAAAAACTGATGATATTTGCTCAGGAGAGCAAGCAGATTTCATATAATGACGTCATCGCCCTTTGTGGCGATAACGCAAGCGAAACAATGGATGAGGTGCTGGACAGTGCGGGCACTGGACATGTTCAAAAACTAGACACAGCTTTAAGCCGCGCCTTTAGTTCAGGCACACATGCTTCTGCGATCCTAACTCGCGCCCTAATGCATTTTTCAAACTTGCGCGAGATGCGCGCGTCCTATGATTCAGGTAAAACTTTACAAGAGGTGATGAGTTCGGGGCGCTTCCGCGTTCACTTTTCAAGAAAGTCGTCCATCGAAAGCCAAGTACGTTCATGGTCGGCAAAAAATTTGGCCATAGCATGTGCGCGTCTACAAACTACAGTGCTAGACACACGCATGAACGCTAACCTGGACACCGAACACACACGCCAAGCCTTATTGGCAATTGCCACAATCGCCGCTAGAAATTGATTGCAATCAATTTGCAATTTCCAAAGTACATAGATTTGGTAACACCGCAAAAACCTCATCGGTACAACCCTGCAGCAACGCAGTAAAACGGGCTCTGTGATCGTTCTGAGCATGAAAAGTCGGGCTATGGGTCGTCAGCGAGTCTGTGGCGCACGTGTATACGCTGGAGTTCAAGCGCCATATACTGGTAACATCTTGAAATATCAATAGAAAAATTGACTATCTCTCTGAATCTGTCCCAAATCGG
>NZ_CAKZPW010000006.1:0-8571 GCF_937139385.1 uncultured Maritalea sp.
GCCCGGCGTGAAAACAATGTTCTGAAGTTCCTAATCAAAGCCAAATCCAAAATCCAATAGCCAGGCGCTTAGTTACTCATTGTCGCAAGAGATCATTACTGTTCCCTTGCTTTAGGCCTTTGAATACGATTCAATTTCTTCCATCAAAATGCAGGCGCAAGGGCAACAAAGCTCTATTCGTCAGCTCTTTCAGCTGTCGCCAGCGAAGCCACAACATCCTCAACATATTCGGGATGGTCGCCACCAAGCGCTGTTGGTTGACAATTTGGAGCACATGAAACTGATGTCTTAACGGTGCCTTGAAAAACAGTAACAAGGTCCGTGCTGCCAACGCTCACATTGATAATGAGATCCGCAATAGGGTTCCCCACTGCGTCCAAGGCGATCAGATTCGTCGAACCATACCCTTTGCCGGTCAGAACCAGTGTTCTTGGGTCTTGAATCGTAGCGTCAGCAATCACAGGGTTGCCAATAACGACTGTGGATGCTGCAGATGGCAGACGCAAAATGCGCGCCATATTCATCATGACACTGATCTCGCTTTGAGAGTCGGCAGCCATTGCTGCGGTTGTCATCGCGATCCCCAGAGCACTTGCGCCTAACCCGGCGACGAACTTTGCAAACGTCATGATTTACCTAACTGTAACTATAAACTCACCATCAACATGCACAATAATGGTGAACAAATGGCAAATACGCGGGGCCGCTTTGTTGAAATTGGCAAAAAACTGCAGTGAAACCCCAGCTTTTCTATACATGCTCGTGTTTTAGTTACTTCTCATTAACCATATGAAGTAACTGTTTGGTAATCATAAGTACTTCAACAGTTGTTTGGCTGCCGTTGCTTGTACAAATTAATGAAATTTCAAGAAAGCGGGCATAGGTTGATCCATGAGTTCGGTGGTGAGGATCGAACAGCATTTATTGTCACGTTGTGGCAGGAGCAAGGAGCAACATAATGAATTTGGTAAAAAAGTTTCTAAATGACGAGTCTGGCGCGACAGCAATTGAATATGGTTTGATTGCAGCACTTATTTCAGTCGTTATTATCACTGCAGCAGGTCTGTTGGGTAAAGAGCTGACAACTGTGTTTACAAACATCACAAACGCGTTGAAGCCAGCTGCTTAATTGGCACAAGCCAATCGATCGCCCTAGCGCGACCGTTTCAGCAAGGTATTTTGAGAGGGGCACACTGCCCCTCTTTTTTTGTGACTTTAATGCTCTTTACGTTGGAATAACCATTGGCGGCTAAACAGTATAACTTGAAACAAGAGTTTTAATGGAAGACCAGTCAAATGTTGATGTCAGCCCTTGCCGTCATTTTCCCATTGTTAATGGCATTTTCCGCAGCCTATGATTTGCTGACGATGCGCATTCCAAACTGGATTTCATTAGCGCTTTTGATCACTTTCTGCATATGCGCCGTGGCAATCGGAATGCCTTTGGACATCATGGGCATGCATTTTGCCGTCGGGTTGGGCGTGCTCGTGGGAGCGTTCTTGTTGTTTATTCCTGGGTGGATTGGTGGAGGCGATGCAAAGCTCGCTGCGGCCATTGGCTTGTGGATGGGCACAGAGTTTGCCCTGCAATTCCTACTGATCGCAACTTTCTTGGGTGGTGTTCTTACAATTGCACTGCTGTTGTTCCGCGCGTATTTTCCAGTCGTTTGGTTGCCGAAAGCAGAGTGGTTGGTCCGTTTGCACAACAAAGAAGTTGGCGCACCATATGGTATAGCGCTCGCTGCAGGCGCAATGTTTGTATATGCAAATACACCCCTGTTTGATGCTCTAACCTCCAACCTTTAGGTTTTGGCGCAACTCATTGGCTCTATTTAGTTTCTATTAAGACTAATTCACAAGGCTCGGTTAACCAAGTTTTGACCCTTTGAATAGATACTGCCCCAAAAGCATTGTGTGATTTCTGCGCGATGTGATGTTTCAACCGGGGTGTGAGTTTGATGAAACCGGCGCGTATTGTACTTTTGGCTGTTGCACTTGGTGCGGGTGGCCTCGCTGCATTTTTTGCAGTTAGTGGCGGATCTAACAAAGAGACAATTGAAGTTGCTGCTCCTGTTGTTGAGCGCACGAAAGTGTTGATCGCAACACAAACCATTGGCATTGGCCAACGTGTAAGTCCTGACATGCTCGATTGGCAAGTTTGGCCAGAGGACGGGTTGCGGCCCGAGTTCATTACCAACACAGCTTTGCCAGACGCCCCAAGTCAACTTGATGGTGTGGTCGCGCGCTTTGAAATATTCAGCGGCGAACCCGTACGTGAAGCAAAACTGGTGCGCGCAGACCAAGGATACCTTTCAGCTGTCATCGGGCAAGGCATGTTGGGCGTTTCAGTCACGGTTACCCAAGAGTCTGGCGCAGGCGGTTTTATCGTGCCAAATGACCGTGTCGATGTAATCGTCACCCAGCCAACTCCATTTGGCGATACATCGCAAACCATAATGACAAACGCCCGTGTGTTGGCCATTGGGTCTCGGCTCGGTGAAAAAGGCACTACCGGCGAAGGAGCCGGTGAAGGTGAAGTTTTTGAAGGGGATACCATTGCAACGCTTGAGTTGACCCCTCAGCAAGCCGAAACAGTGGTCAATGCGCAAAAAGTGGGCGAACTGTCTCTGGCGCTTCGCTCTGTCATTGATTTTGCAGATGGCCCCGCAGCAGATGCGCTTGGGAACAATTCGACCATACAATTCATTCGTGCGGGCCAATCGGTTGCGTCGCGTGTCAGCATTCCGCAGACGCAAGAGCAAGCCGGGCCGGCAACGACATCAAGTGTCAAAATGCCGATCTTTTCTTCAGTATCAAACAATAGTGCAAGTCAGAGTTCTGGCGGCAATGCGGACGATGGGCAAGCCCCACCGTTGTTGCAGTAGGAGTAGAATGAAATGTTGAATACACGTTCCATTGCAACGCAAACTGTTCCGGCTCCTTTTGCATTTGGCCGCATAACAATGATCTTGACGATGCTGTTTGCAATGATGCTGGCGTTGATGCCAACGGCATTTGCTGCATCAGGTCAGTTGCGCATTTCGCATAATCAAGTCGGTAAAGAACAACGCGTCGAAATTGGCTTGAACAAATCCTTCGTTGTCGAGCTTCCTGTGTCTGCAAAAGAGGTCATTGTTTCAAACCCGCAAGTCGCCTCTGCGGTGGTACGCACAAAGCGTCGCGCCATTATTCAGGGCGTAGGCATGGGCGAAACAAACATCTTGTTCTTGGACGATCGGGGCACACCCATCATCGTTTTGGATGTTACGGTGCAACAGTCCAGCAAGGGGCTTGAAGGCACAATTGCTCGCCTACTGCCTGGCAGCGCAATCAAAGTGCAAACGCTCAACGGTAAACTTGTTTTGTCCGGCACAGCGCGCAGCGAAGACGACATGAAAAAAGCTGTAGCGATTGCTGGCCAATTTGCTGAAGACAATGACACGGTTGCAAGCGTCATTTCAATTGATGGTGCGCAACAGGTCATGCTTAAAGTCACCATTGCAGAAGTTCAGCGCGAAACAGTCAAACAACTTGGTATCGATTTGAGCACCACACTGAGTGTTGGTGGGCTATCAACCACACTGGTAACAGCACCTGGTCTAGGTGGTGTATCAAATGTTGTGGCACCAAACTCTGTAAAATCGGGCTTCTCACTCGGCAATTTGTCAGTTGAAGCCACCGTCAAGGCGCTGGAACGCCGTGGCGCAATTCGCATGCTCGCAGAACCTGTTTTAACCGCCATTTCAGGCGCCAAGGCTGAGTTTTTGGCAGGTGGCGAATTCCCTGTACCAACAGGGTATAAGGACGGTGAAGTCACATATACGTTCAAGAAGTTCGGCGTGGAGTTGGCCTTTACACCAACCGTCCACACAGGCAACGACATCTCTATGGAAGTCGAAACGAATGTGTCCGAGATCAATGCCGAAGGCGGCTACACGGTTGGTCCCGTCAATATTCCTGCAACCAAGGAACGAAAAGCCAGCACATCTGTTAGGATGCGGGCAGGTTCGACATTGGCAATTGCTGGCTTGATTGAAGAAAAACATCGCCAGCGCTTCAATGAAGTCCCTGGCTTGGGCAAAATTCCAATTCTAGGCACTTTGTTCCGCTCCCGTGACTTTATCCGGGCCGAAACAGAATTGTTGGTCTTGGTTACGCCTTACCTCACAGAAGCAGGTAGTGCCCAAGACTACACTTTGCCAACGGACAAATTCACGATGTCGGACGATGCAGCAGCATATTTTCTTGGCCACATGGAAGAAATGTATGGTGTGGGCGGCGAGAAAAACGGCAGCCTGCAAGGCTCCATTGGCTTTGTCTTAGATTAATAAATTCGGATTGAATTTGGAGTGTTTTAATGAGTGAATATGACAGCGATCCGAACGGTGTAGAGGCCACGTCAATTGCTGGCGCGCGTCTAGTTCCGCACATCACAATACAAGCGTTTTGTGAAAATGCGAAAACCGCACAAATGATCGAGCAAGCAGCATCAGACCGCCGGATGAATAAGGTGGCGCTAACGACCCACAATGGCGGCATTAGCGCAGCCATTGAGATCTATCGGGTCAACCCCACGCCCAACCTAATAATCCTTGAATCCTCGCTCGCCGCGCATGAGTTGATTGACAGTTTGAACGAACTTGCTGGGGTATGTGATGCATCTACACGCGTGGTCGTCATTGGTCATCAAAACGACGTAGAACTCTATCGCAAGCTGATAAGGTTTGGCGTTTCTGAGTATCTGGTTATGCCAATTGAGAGTTCAGTCTTGGTTGACACCATTGCTGAACAATTTGCCTCAGAGAGTTCAGCGCCAATCGGCAGAACCATTGCATTTATGTCTGCAAAAGGCGGCGCAGGTTCGTCCACTATTGCGCACAATACGGCTTGGGCAATTTCACAAACCGTGCGCCGCGATGTCTTGATCCTTGATATGGACCTACCGTTTGGCACCGCGGGTCTAAATTTCAATCAAGAGCCGCCACACGGTTTGGCCGATGCGGTATTCTCAAAAGACGTTGTGGATGATGTGGTCATTGACCGTTTGATGTCCAAATGCGCCAATCATGTGAACTTACTCACAGCACCGGGCACATTGGACCGTGACTATGACTTCGAGGAGCGCTCATTTGAGCAAATCGTCGAGATTTGCCAGAACAATGTGCCATTAGTCGTTTTGGATCTGCCCCACGCGTGGAACGCTTGGATACGCCATACGCTTTCAACTGTTGACGAAATTGTCGTTGTTGCCGAACCGGATCTCGCGAATTTGCGCAACACCAAGACAATTCTGGACAAGCTAAAAGAACTACGTCCCGATGAGTCTGAGCCAATTCTAATGTTGAACAAAGTTGGTGTGCCAAAACGGCCAGAAATTGCGGCCAACGAATTTGGCACTTCAATTGACGCAGAGTGCTTTGGCCAAATTCAATTTGACCCAGCCCTTTTCGGTTCCGCAGCAAATAATGGGCAAATGATCGCAGAGATCAACGCCTCTCACAAGATCAATGAGATCTTCACCAATCTGGCGCTTAAGACAACCGGCAGATCTGACCAAGGTGGCACTCAGCAAGGCGGCGTCATACCGGGTTTGTTGAGAAAGTTGAAGCTCGCTTAGCACTGAAATCATTGAGTAAGGTTTTTTATGTTCGGGAAACGCACAAGCTTTGGGGGAAATACAAATGGCGCGGCGCCGGCTAAGCCGCAGCCTGTTGCTGCCCCAAAACCAAAGCCAGCCGTCGCGGCACCTGCATCAACGACGCCCAAAAAAGCGCCTCGCGTGCAAGCCGAACCGGTAATGGATGTTAATAGCGACATCAAAAGCCGTGATGCGGATTCAGAATATTTCAAAACCAAGTCTTCTGTGTTCAATGCGCTGATCGACAGTATCGATCTTAGCCAATTGGCAACGATGGAGATTGAGTCTGCACGCGAAGAAATTCGCGACATTGTCTCCGAGATCATCGCACTGAAATCTATTGTAATGTCGATTTCTGAGCAGGAAGACCTGTTGGAAGACATCTGCAATGACGTGTTGGGTTATGGTCCGCTGGAGCCACTTCTCGCGCGCGACGATATCGCCGACATTATGGTCAATGGCGCTGCAACCACTTATATCGAGGTGGACGGCAAGGTTCGCCTTACCAACGTTCGTTTCCGCGATAACGCTCACTTGATGAACGTGTGCCAACGCATTGTGAGCCAAGTCGGTCGACGCGTTGATGAAAGCAGCCCGATCTGTGATGCGCGTCTGCCAGATGGATCGCGGGTAAACGTAATTGGGCCACCGCTGTCAATCGATGGCGCGGCTCTCACCATTCGTAAATTTAAGAAAGACAAACTCACCCTAGATCAACTGGTCAAGTTTGGATCGATCTCGCCCGACGGCGCAGAAATTCTGCAAATCTTGGGCAAAGTTCGCGCAAATGTTTTGATTTCAGGGGGAACGGGTTCAGGCAAAACAACATTGCTGAACTGTTTGACTGCCTTTATTGAATCCGACGAACGGATCATTACGTGTGAAGATAGTGCTGAACTGCAACTGCAACAGCCGCACGTTGTTCGCCTTGAAACCCGTCCGCCAAACCTTGAAGGTGAAGGCGAAATCACCATGCGTGATTTGGTTAAAAACTGTCTGCGTATGCGCCCTGAACGCATCATCGTGGGTGAGGTGCGTGGTCCAGAGGCATTCGATTTGCTCCAAGCCATGAACACCGGTCACGATGGGTCCATGGGTACATTGCACGCTAACTCTCCACGTGAAGGCCTATCCCGTCTTGAATCCATGATCACAATGGGCGGCTATTCATTGCCTTCAAGAACAATTCGCGAAATGATCGTGTCCTCGGTTGATGTGGTTGTTCAAGCCGCCCGCTTGCGTGATGGCTCACGTCGAATAACCCATGTTTCTGAAATCATGGGCATGGAAGGCGATGTGATCGTTACCCAAGACATTTTCGTCTATGATATTCTTGGTGAAGATGCCAATGGCGATCTCATTGGACGTCACCGCTCTACGGGTATCACCAAACCAAAATTCGCGGAACGTGCGCGCTATTATGGCGAAGAGTTGAACTTGGTTGAGGCGCTGGAACGTGCCAACGCCGAAGAAGCTGGAGCGGCCTAGCCAATGCCACCTTTTGTTCTGATATTGCTGACATTCGTTGCCCTGGGGGCTGTTGGTTTGGCGTTTGTGCCCGGCGTTGTGGGCGGTGGTCGCACCAACAAACGCATCAAGGCGCTAACTGTTGGCGAACGCACTCAAGGTCGAAAGAATCGTGTTGATCCAACAAAAGCGCGAAACGAGCGTCGCAAGTCCTTGCAAGACATTCTGGATGCACAGAGCGAGCAAAACAAAAAGAACAAGAAGGTGTCGCTTAAAAAGCGCCTCGCACACGCAGGTATGCGGATATCTGTTGGAGGCTTTTGGCGTAATTCTATGATTTTTGGCGCAATGGTGTTCTTGCTAACTTGGATGTTGGGTGTGCCACTTTTGTTTGCCACCATTTTTGGCGCAGCTGGCACCTATGTGGTGCCAATGTGGTACGTCAAGCAACGTACCAGAAAGTATCAAACTAAGTTCCTTGACGAGTTTCCCAACGCCGTTGAATCCATTGTACGTGGTGTTAAAGCAGGTATGCCGCTGAATGAATCGATGAAAGTTGTAGCGAGTGAATCAAAAGAGCCCGTGAAAACCGAATTTACGCGCATCATTGAACAGCAGGCAGTGGGTAAAAACGTCGCCGAAGCGGTACCAATTTTGTTTGAACGGCTGCCTATTGCTGAAGTAAACTTTTTCGTTGTGGTGATCACCGTGCAACAGCAATCTGGCGGTAACCTGTCAGAGGCGCTTGGGAACTTGGCAACCGTTTTGCGTAATCGTAAAAAAATGAAGGCAAAGGTGAAGGCTGTTTCTTCTGAAGCCAAAGCCTCTGCGGGTATCATTGGGTCACTCCCATTTGTGGTCTCGATTCTGATCTCATTGGTCAGCCCGACCTACATGGTTCCCCTATTCTCAACGCCCACGGGCAATATGTTTCTGGGCATCGCTGCAATCATGATGTCTTTCGGTGTGTTCGTTATGCACAAAATGATTCAGTTTGATTATTAGAATGTTGCGTGAATTGAGTAAGGAATTCCAATGGATTTCGTAGGCCTTGTTACCAGTTCAGACTTTATCGTTTCAGTCCTTGCGGCTGTTTCTGTTGCTGCGATTGTGTTCACGTTCGGTGCGCAATTCTCTGACAATAAGGATATGAAGTCGCGCATCAAAAAAGTTGCGGTGGAACGCGAACGTTTGCGCGTGGAAGAGATTTCCCGCTTGCGGGGCGAAGACAAGCATGCGCGCCGGATTGCGGACAATTCGAATACTGTTAAAAACATCGTGGAACGCTTTTCGCTGAAAAAAGCATTTGCCGACGACAAAACAGCGCTAAACTTGGCACGTGCTGGTTATCGCGGGCCTGCAGCAATTACTACATTTGTGTTCTTGCGTTTTGTGGTGCCGATCGGCATGACCGTTTTTTCGCTTTTGTATTTCGTTTTTATCTTCAATAAAGAAGGCCCTCTCTT
>NZ_CAKZPW010000007.1:0-8827 GCF_937139385.1 uncultured Maritalea sp.
TGCCCCGCCATAGGATTTCAGCGAATTTGACCCAGACGTGCCCTACAATTCATCATCACCGGTGCGAGACCCGGCCGCACTTTCAAAACCGTCAATAACATCATTAGACGCCCAAGCCCCTGCAACCGCGCTTGCGTCCACGCCTGCATCTTTCCCGACCTCGGTCAGCGCGTCACGTGTTGCGCCCATCGCTTCCAACCCTCGTTCAGCGCCCAAGCGCCGCTCGACGGCAAACGAATAGTTCTCATCGCCATTTATGAAGGCGATCTTTTTGTGCCCGGCATCCAGCATCACTTTGGTCAGCGTTTCAAACATCCCAAAGTTGTCGATATCAACCCATGCATATTGGTCTGAACGCTCTTCGCGCCCGTGCACCACAAAGGGCATGCCGGATTCAAGCAAATAGGTGATGCGCTTGTCATTTGGGCGCGGCAACTCCAAAATAAATCCATCAACGCTTTGGTCGCGCACATAACGATCAAACAACGAAACCAAATCTTCTTCGGCACCTGATGCAAATACCACATCATAGTCATAGTGTTTTACTTCGCGCAGAACCCCAGCGAACACTTCCACGAAGTGCGGATCAACAAAATGCTGCGACCCATCGCCTTTGATCCATCCAATTGAATGGGAGCGCTGGGTCACCAATCGTTGTGCATTCCGGTTCGGCGTATATCCCATCTCTTGTGCTGCTTTTTGCACGCGGTCACGCGTTTTTGCCCCAACATCGCTATAGCCGTTGAGAGCACGCGAAATGGTGGTGATCGACAAGTCAAGCTTGCGCGCGAGGTCTTTAATGGTGACCTGATTTTGCTCTTTGTTGCCGATTGGGTGATTATGTTGGGGCATAAGCTCCTGCGATTTTTTCAGCATTTTGTAGGGTATTGCGTGCGTAAGTGCAAAATCTCACCATCAACTTTCAACAATTGGTTGACGAGAGCAATCCATCTTGGGTAGAAATAGTTTACCAAAACGTTTTGGAAGCCCGATAACCAACGATACTCAACTTGGTGGAAACTGGCAACCTTTGCCCGGACCGCCCCAAGAAGTGGCAAGAAAGACCATTGATGAATCATATGACACAGCCTGATTCCCATTCCGCTGTCAGACTGACGAAGCAAAAAGACTGGTGGCGCGGCGCGGTCATCTATCAAATCTATCCACGTTCGTTTCAAGACAGCAATGGCGACGGCATTGGTGATTTGAATGGTATAACTGACCGCTTGGATTATGTGGCGGGTTTGGGCGTTGATGCGATATGGCTTTCGCCTTTTTTCACCTCCCCGATGAAAGACTTTGGGTATGATGTGGCCAACTATCGCGGCGTTGACCCGATTTTTGGCACATTGGAGGATTTTGACAAGCTTTTGGCCAAGGCGCATCGGTTGGACCTGAAGGTAATGATCGATCAGGTGATTTCGCACACCTCGGACGAACATGAATGGTTTAAACAAAGTCGCATCTCACCCGACAATCCAAAATCGGATTGGTATGTGTGGGCAGATGCGAAGCCCGATGGCACGCCGCCAAACAATTGGCTTTCGATTTTCGGCGGGTCCGCTTGGACGTGGGACCCACGTCGTTGCCAATATTATTTGCACAATTTTTTGACTTCTCAGCCCGATTTGAATTTTCACAATGCTAATGTGACAGCCGCATTGCTGGAAGAGGTTCGCTTTTGGCTTGATCGCGGTGTTGATGGCTTTAGGCTCGATACGGTGAACTTTTATGTTCACAATCAAAGCTTGGCAGACAACCCAGCACTGCCCAAAGATCAGATCAATGCAACCATCGCGCCGGCGGTAAACCCTTACAACTGGCAAGATCATATCAATGATAAAAGCCGACCTGAGAATATTGATTTTCTAAAGCGCCTCCGCGCGTTGCTTGATGAATATGACCATATCACCACCGTTGGTGAAATCGGCGACGCGCAGCGCCAGCTCGACATTATGGCCGCATATACTTCGGGCGGGGATAAGTTACATATGGCTTATACCTTTGATTTCCTAGGCGGTGACTTCAACGCCAAATATTTTGCGCTAAAGATCAAAGAACTTGAAGCCATCTTGACCGATGGCTGGCCGTGCTGGGCGTTCTCCAACCACGATGTGCAACGTCATATCTCGCGTTGGGGCATTGCCCCGGATCGGCAAAGTGACTTCGCCAAACTGTCCGCCGAAGTGCTTTTGTCGCTGCGTGGCTCTGTCTGTCTTTATCAAGGTGAGGAATTGGCCTTGCCAGAAGCCGAAGTGGCTTTTGAAGATCTTGTGGATCCTTACGGTATTGAGTTCTGGCCAAACTACAAGGGCCGCGATGGATGTCGAACGCCAATGGTTTGGGAAGTGGACGGCGGGCAGGCCGGGTTTACCACCGCCAACCGCACGTGGCTGCCCATTCCGGTTGAACACCAAAGCCATGCGGTTGATGCCCAGGGCGACGGTTCTGTGCTCAAGCACTATCAAGAGTTTCTTACCTTTCGCCGTGCAACATCTGCGCTGCGTGAGGGTGACATCAAAATCATCGACGCCACCGAACAAGTTTTGGCGTTTGAGCGGCAACTGGGCGAAGAACGCATATTGTGTGTATTCAATATGAGCGATCAACCCGCAACCATTGAGCTGGCGGCGTTTGAGGACTTTGACCACGCTGCCCGGCACTCAAATGCAACGCTTGAAGGCACCCGGCTTTCTTTGCCCAGCTTTTCATCATATTTTGGCGTGAACGCCAGCTAATCCATTGTTTCAGGGGAGGGAACATGGCTGACATTAAAATAACCAATCTCGATAAGTCATACGGCAATGTCCGTGTGCTTAAAGACATTAATCTCGACATTAAGTCGGGCGAATTCATTGTATTTGTGGGCCCGTCGGGTTGCGGAAAATCCACATTGTTGCGCACCATTTCAGGGCTCGAGAGCATTTCTGGTGGCACCTTGGAAATCGACGGGCGGGTGGTCAATGATGTGGCCCCCTCCAAACGCGGCATCGCAATGGTGTTCCAGTCTTATGCGCTTTATCCGCATATGACTGTGTTTGATAATATGGCCTATGCACTCAAAATCCAAAAGTTCTCTAAAGAAGAGATCAAGCAAAAGGTGGAAGCCGCAGCCGACAAATTGCAGCTGACCGATTACCTTAAACGCCTCCCCAAAGCTCTGTCTGGTGGGCAACGTCAGCGGGTTGCCATTGGCCGCGCAATTGTGCGCGACCCAAAAGTCTTTTTGTTCGACGAGCCATTGAGTAACCTTGATGCGGCGCTACGCGTAAAGATGCGCATGGAAATTGCGGGCCTCAAAGAGCAGTTGCCCGGCACCACCATGATCTATGTGACCCATGACCAAGTGGAAGCCATGACCATGGCCGACCGTATTGTAGTCCTCAAAGATGGTGTGGTCCAACAAGTGGGCACCCCGATGGAACTTTATGAGGCGCCTCAAAGCCTGTTTGTTGCTGGCTTTATCGGGTCCCCCAAAATGAATCTTTTGACCGGCGCCCACGCGGCTAAGTTTGACTGTACCACCGTTGGCATCCGCTCCGAACATCTCGATATTGTTGAAACGGGCGGCGACTGGGAAGGTGAGGTGGTCCACACTGAAATCCTTGGCTCGGACACTTACATTTACCTCAATATTGGCGATGAGGAATTGTTCGTTGTGCGCCAAGAAGGCAATGCGCCAATTAAGGTCCACACCAAAATCGCCATTAAAGCCAAAGAAGGTCGCCTGCACCGTTTCAATGCAGACGGAGCACCTATCTAAACCTTTCTTCCCCACATCGGCTCTTTTCCCCAATTGGCGGGGGTGCCGGGGTCGGGAGCGAAGCGGCCAACGGCGGCGCGAAAAAATGCGGGTGCCGGGGCAGGTCCAAGGGGCCGACGGCGGCGCTAAAAACTAGCTCACGGTTTTGGCGGCCGCTTCAAACAGCGTCTGCCAACCCACCCCCGCGGTAAAAATGGCGGCCAATTGCACCAAAATCGGTTTGTCCGGCGCGAAGCTGTTTTTGTAAACGCCGGGCAAAATCATGATGCCCATGACAATTGAAAAGGCCAACAATGGCCCAAGTGCGCCAAGGTCCATGCCAAAGCTTTTGGTGGCGATATAGTTTTTGATAAAAGGGTCCGCCACAATGCCCAACACCAACGCAATATACTGAGGCCAAACGGGCGCGAACTGCGGCGCCGTTGTCGCTTCTGGTGCACCTGGCGACTTGGTGTCCACCATGGTTTGCAAACCCAAATCCCGCGCCGTTTTCTGCTTTTTGCGCTCCTCAGATTGTAAATCGAAATAATCAAAAATGCTGCTCACAATGCCCTCCCAATGCTCAAATTATACCTAAACTATAAGGGGCGGGGACAATTGCGCAAATGACTTGCCTCAAATGCCCACGTCGTACAGGCCGAGCGCTGGCCCCACGCTGTCTTCTTCATAGCCGAAGTGGGAGAGCAACAAGGTCGCCAACCGTTCGTGAGCCAGAACAGTGGCATCGAACTGGCTTTCGCTCGGGTCTTTGATCAGCTTTTCGGCTTCCCCCGCCAGTTTAATCAGCAGCGCATGCACAACCTCATGCTCTTCGCGCAACCGTTGCACAATTTTGTCGAGTGCAGCGTTCTTTCCCTCAAGCGCTGGGAACATATGCGCGTCTTCAATCGAATGGTGTCCATTGACCAATTGGCAGTGCTGCCCGCACAGATTGCCGAACACCCGGTAATTTTCAACAATCGGGTTATCTTTGATATGGGCATGCAATTCGCTGGCGCTGGTATCGCCTTTGCGTACGCCTTCTAACATGCCTGCCATCATGCGCATATTGCGCCGATGATGCTCGTGTATCGCCCGCAAATGCCGCATGGGCTGGCGTTGTTGTTCGGTGAGTTCGGTTTGCGGGATTTCAGGCCGGGTACTGTCGTCGGGTATAATGATATCGTGCATATGGTCTATTTCGGTGTGAGAATGAAGCATTCAACTGAAGATGATTATCGAAACTAAGAAGGCGAAGTTGTGGCGGCAAGCGATCAAGCCGCATAGCAAACATATGTGCCGCGGCCCTGCGCTTTAGCGTCATACAATGCCTTGTCGGCGCGTTCCTGCAAATCGTCCAACTCGCCGCTCGTTGAAACCGCTATGCCGATGCTTATGCCATAACTTAGCAAATTATCGTCAAATCGCACTTCTCTCTTGCAATCATCGAGCAGCCGTTTGGCGATTTTTTCAGCAGCTCTTTGGGCATTCTTGGATAGTAAAACGACCACAAATTCATCCCCGCCAACCCGCGCAATAAAATCTTCAGATCGAGTAGATTTTCGCAGAGCGTCTGCGACCTTGCACAGCACCAAATCGCCCGCAGCATGCCCATACTCATCGTTGACCTCTTTGAAATGGTCTAGGTCGAAATGGATGAAGGCAACTTCAAAATCGGTCTTACCCGGCTTTGCAACCTGTTCAAGAAACCTTGTTAATCCACGACGGTTCCCAACGCGTGTGAGAGGGTCAGTGAGACTCGCTATTTCCGCTTCTTTTCGCGCTTTTTCCAGCGATATGGTCAGCTTCTCAAGCTCTTTCTTCTTTTGCTGGAGTTCTGTGACGTCCGTCCGCAAGCCGACAATATCGCCGTTCTCTGTTTCAATATCGTGGATCAGAATATGACGGTCGCCAGGCAACTCACGCTCCAAAGGTTTCGTCGAGCTCCGTCTGCGATCAAGGTGCCATTGAAACCAATCTTGCAACCATTCTTCTTCTCTGCCTTTTGCCTCAGGATATTGGCCATTTTCAACGCCGTAGCGCATAATATCCACGAACGAAGCACCCGGGTAAATCGCTGGCGCGGATGCCGCATAAAACTCCTTATATTTGTTGTTGCACACCACCAATCGGTCGTTGATGTCATACATAACAAAAGCATCGGGGAGCGCTTCAATAGCATCCCAAAGCCGCCGCTTATATAGTTTGAGTTCTTGGCGCGCTGTTTTGAGATCATTGCGCATGCTGTCGTTTTCTGTGTCGTCCCGCTGCAGCCCGATCCAGTATCTATTGGGGAACTTTTTGTCTTCAACTGGCCGAAGCGACAGGCAGACTTGGTAGCCCGTACCGTCTTTTGCGACGTTCTCAAAACGTTTTTGTATTGGCGTGGGTTGTTGCATTCGATCTGCTATCTCCACGAAAACTTTAGCGTCCTTTTGCCCGCCGATAATTCTGTAGAGTGGCTTCCCGCGCAGCTCTGAACTCTTGTAGCCAGATTGTGCACAGGCAGAACTGTTGCACCAAAGAATAGTGGGGAAAGACGAGCCGTCATTCACTAGTTCCGCCACGAAAATTCCGTCGCTTGCGAACTCGGCAATTTGGCCAACTAGTCTATCGATATCAATGGCGCTCATCCACTGTTTAAAACACGATCATTGGGTGTAAGCCTAGCTAACATTGCGTTAAGTGCAAGCCGAAAAAGTAACTATTATTTGAGTGCCATGTATTCGCGGTTACGCCGGGGCGATGACACTGGGCATAATACGTTTTAAATTGGACAATAATGCTCATCTTCTTCAAGAGAATAGCAAATCGTTTGTTCCCCCAAAAATGCACTCTTATGGTCCTTCGCAAACGACAGCCATCGCCGGTTTGCCAGCGATATGTAAAATACCCACCTGCAATGTTTCGCCATCGTCGCTGATGTGCCGCAATACGCGCAATGTCGCAAAGTGATTTTCTGCCTGGTAATCCATCAGTTGCAACACAAGAGACTCATCATCACCTGAAAACTGCAAAATATAGGCTTGTTGTGCCTTGTCATCGGCCATGCGGGGATTATAGCCATTCATTGCCGCGCTATTGCGCTTCACTTCTCGCGATATACTCGATGGCGCGCGATCCATAATTGTTGCACTTCGTTTGAAACTTCGGGGGATCCAGGTCTGACTACCGGCAAATTGATGCGCTGCGGTCATCAAAACGAAGACCAGCCCTCAAACACCCAAAACAAAATACCGAGCGATCCCATAAATGTAGAGTGCTGAGAATATGATGTTTATGTATTTTAGTTGTCGTTCGGTACGCAGCCAGCCGCAATATATCCAGATCAGACAGAAGGGCAGGCCAAACAGCATTGCAGCCAACTGCCAGCCTTGCACGATGGAAATTGTGCTGCAAAGACCCAAGCCGAGGGCGAGCCACTTCAGCATTTGTTCGACGTCAACTGGTGTCGAAAGTTTCATTTTTTTGGAATTTCCCGAAAATCAGCGCCGTGAACCCGGCGATCTGATTTGTCCTTCTACCAAAGCGCGGCCCGCAACGCAATTTAAGTTGTTGCGGGTTGAAGCCAACAAATTGGCTTGCGCTTTGTGGCCGGTGAAAAGGGAGTGCTGTTCACTCAGCTTTCAGCAAAGCGTAGATTTCATCTTTTAACACCATGCGTTGCTTGCGCATTTCTTCTAGGTTGGTGTCATCAGTGGGTTCAACATCTGTTTCAGCCCGGTGGACCGAGCGGTTTACCTCATGATAGGCGTCAAACAGTTTGCCGAAATGCGCGTCGCCTGTTTTTAGCTCGTGAATACGTGCCGAAAACTCGGGGAATTCTTCGTGTAACTCGTGTGGGGTGTGAGACATAAGCCTATCCTTTAGCCTGCGATCAAGAACGAAGCATTTCGCTTCGTTTAGGTGGCGCGAAAAACTGCTTCCCGAACCGTTCAAACAAAGGCTACACCCGCTTGCAATGGCTGGTTTTGATGTGGGTCAAATGGTGCGGGTCGTTCTTTCTGACGCCGCCGGTTGGAGGTGCCCATTGTAGCGTCACAGCAATTGTTGCTGCTAAACCCCCAACCGTGCCCCCAACAGTTGTTGGGTAATCCTCGCCTTTGGCGCATCAAATACCGTG
The DNA here is from genome assembly GCF_937139385.1 of uncultured Maritalea sp. NCBI lineage: Bacteria > Pseudomonadati > Pseudomonadota > Alphaproteobacteria > Hyphomicrobiales > Devosiaceae > Maritalea > uncultured Maritalea sp. Next base: position 7,866 of record NZ_CAKZPW010000007.1, read on the forward strand.
TCCACGTCGCCCTGCTCAACAATCTCACCTTTGTCCATCACCAACACCCGATCAGCCACAGCGCGGACCACGTCTAGGTCGTGGCTGACGAACAGATAGCTCATGCCCAGTTTGGCGCGCAGATCGACCAATAGGTTAAGAACTACAGCCTGAATGGACACATCCAACGCTGCCGTGGGTTCATCAAGGATCAGAAATCGCGGCTCTAGCGCAATGGCGCGCGCGATGCCCACTCGGGCCTTTTGCCCTCCAGACAATTGATGCGGGAAGCGATCCAAGAGCGGGAGCGGCAATCCCACAAGCGTCGCGAGTTCATCGATCCGCGCTGCCAACTTTTGACCACGAAGCTTGCCCAATTGCCTGAGCGGCTCCGCAATGGTTTGGCGGGAGGTATGCCGGGGGTTCAGGCTGTCGGTGGCGTCTTGGAACACCATCTGAATGTCGGAGCGCAGCCCGTTCCTGGCAAAGCCATGCGCCGGGATTTTGGCGATGTCCTGACCATCGAAGAGGATTTCGCCGTCTGTGGCATCCATCAATCGCACAAGTATTTCCGAAGTGGTCGATTTTCCGCATCCGCTTTCGCCCACAAGGCCGACGCTTTGCCCCTTTTTGATCTGAAACGAAATGTCGTTGACCGCGTGCACCGGGCCGGATTTGCCTTGATAGGTTTTGACCAGATTGCGCACGTCCAACAAAGCGGCCTCGTGTATCACGTGGTCGGGCATATCCTGGCGGTCTTCGGCGGGAAGCAAACTGCGAATACTTTCGCCAGCGCGCGGAGTGGCATCCACGAGTTTGCGCGTATAGCCATGCGTGGGCTGGGCAAAGATCTGCACCGGATCGCCCTGTTCCACGATGACTCCATCCTTCATCACAACGATCCGGTCGCAATATTGTGCCGCAAGTCCAAGGTCATGGGTGATCAGAATACTGCTCATGTTGCGTTCACGGATCAGGTCGCG
>NZ_CAKZPW010000008.1:0-10196 GCF_937139385.1 uncultured Maritalea sp.
CTTTGTCGCCAATGCCTTGACTGGAGCGAACGGCGCAACCATTTGGCCGGGACTTTGGGCAAAGCGATATTGGACCAGATGCTTGAACGCAATTGGGCCAAACGCGAAGTCAATTCGCGGATCATTCAATTTTCAAGAGAAGGTGAGAGGCAGTTTACTGCCCTACTCGCAAAACAAAACTAGTTGCGCGCAACCGCATCGATTTGCCCCTGCTCCAACTTAGACGCCGCAATCACCGCTTGGGTGCGGCTATCTACGTTAAGCTTTTGCAAAATGGCAGAAACATGGGCTTTAACCGTCGCTTCAGAAACCGACAGTTCATAAGCGATTTGCTTATTCATCAACCCATCAGAAAGCATCATCAGCACCCGCACTTGTTGTGGGGTCAGTGTGGCCAAACGTTTGGTATATTCAGCAATCTCGCTGCTTTCATCATCAAAGGTAAACCCATCAGGCACCCAAATGCCGCCTTCAAGTACCGTTTTGATGGACGAATGGATTGTATCCGGCCCCACCGATTTGGGCAAAAAGCCCGATGCGCCAAGGTCGATCGAACGGCGCACTGTGGCGCCATCATCGCTTGCCGAACAAATCATCACAGGCACTTCTGGGAATTGCGCGCGAACAAGCAACAAGCCTGAAAATCCACGAACGCCGGGCATCGCCAAATCAAGCAAGACCAAATCGCAATCGCGGTTTTGCTCTAGCAAGGATGTGAGGGTTTCTAAATCACCAGCTTCGTCAATTGTGCATCCTGCACCATTTTCAGCTTCAATGGTTTGCCGCAATGCCGCACGAAACAAAGGATGATCGTCGGCAATAATGATGCGATTTACAGACATTTAGCTTCCTGTGCTGCCCTTATATTTCTGGTGTAGCGCAACATTTGGATGATAACAAGTCGCGCAAAGCAGTTTCGGTTTTGCATTTCGCGCTACTCGTCCAGCGTTGCACCTGCTTCAACCATGCCCGCAATGATTTTCTCCACGCGTTCGAGTTCTTGCAGGCTGATTTCAATACTTTCCCGACGCTGCTTGAGCAGCAGGCGTTGTGAGCGAATTTTGGCAAGTGCTTTGCGCATTTGACCATCATTTCCATCGCGCAATTCGTAGCTTTCTAGGAAATCTTGGATTTCACGAATGGTCATGCCGATTTGTTTGCCGTTTAATATCAGGCGTAGCTTTGTGCGGTCCTTGTTGGAGTAAAGCCGTTTTTGCCCAATTCTGCGCGGCTTAAGCATGCCTTTGTCTTCATAAAAACGCAGAGCGCGATGGGTTATGCCGAAAAAATCTGCCAAATCACCAATCGTGTAAACATGTCCGCCGGCTGCATTTGTTGGCATATTTCATTCTCGCTGAATTGTCGCGTTTTCAGGTGATATTACCCTGCATTGGCAGAATGTGTAGGCGCATCAACCGCATATTCCGATAATTGCACCGCGAATCGGGGCTGATTTTAGTCAATTTGCACCAAGAGTTAACAGCTTCTTTACCATGTTCGCTGAATGGTAGGACTGTTCGAGAACAAGATATTCGGGTGGTTCGTTTTTTGCCACCCCTTTTATGGATAGAAAATGCCAAAAAGTCGCTCTCATCTGGCCCAAGCGCCATCAGCAAGTCGGTATGGTTCCGCCCCACAGCCTTGGGACGCGCTTAAGAGTGAACTTGAGGATTTGCTGGGGCAAGTGCAAGACCAAATTTCAGAGTTTGAAGGTGATGATGTCCATGAGCCACAATTGCATTCACAAGTCGGTCGACCAATGAGTGGCGCCAGCGATTTGGAAATGCGGCGCCAAGAGGCCCTAATGAATGTGCGCACGGCCGTGGATCGCCTTGGGGCGAAGCAAGAACGACCAAAGAAAAAATCCAAGAAGAAGAAAAAGAAGCACGCTGGCAATGATTTAGAGGCCGCGATTGCCCAAATTCGCGCCTCCACGGGCCGATTGGACAATGACACCCCACCGCGCTCAGTTAAAGATCACCACGACAACGCCAATTCAAGCTATCAAACCCAGCAACAAGATTTTGGACGCGCGCAAGAATACGCACAAGCTCAAAGCGCAGCACAGAACCAGAGTTTTGAACGGCTTACAGGACAGATTGAAGGGCTACATCGCAGCATTCGGGATTTGGCTGGCGCGGTGCCAGGCAGAGACAGTTTTGCGCGTGTAGAAAACCAGATCGCGCAACTAAGCGCGGAGATCGACGATCATAAATCTCCACAAGCGAATGCCATTAGCGACCAGTTGGACGGCCTGCAATATGCGCTTGAACGGTTGGCAGAACTGCAAGTGCGCCAAATTGGGCATATCGAGCAAATCAAAACCCATGAAGAAAACGATCATGGTGCTGAACGGCAGCAACGGATTGAAGAGAGCATCCGCTCGATCTACGAAAAATTTGATACGCTAGAACAAAGCATTGAACGCCCAAACAGTAGCATCGAAACGATTGCCAAAGGCATTGGCAGTATCGCTCGGGCTGTTGGCGATATGCAAAAGCGCAGCCAGAACGACCAAAGCCACAATATTTTGGCCCAGATTGAGAATCTATCTCAACGCTTGTCGGCCATGGACAATGGCCAACCCAATGCACTCACACAAGATGTGAAGCGCGAGATGCAGGGATTGCGCGGCCAATTGGTGAGTGCGCTTGAACCCCGCTTTACCGCTCTTGAGACGCGTTTGGATGATTTTGCGACCAGTGGACAAGTGCCCGGCGCTGCTGCTGACTACCAAAATGTCACCGCGCGCATCGAAGAGATGGAAGACCGCATCACCCACGCAATTGAGGGCATATCCAATGCGCAAGTTGGCGAGGCTGGTCAATCAGGCTCACCACAAACTGTTGCTTTGCTCAAGGCGATGGAAACACGTTTGTCCGACGCGTTGGTTGAAATTCGTGATGCTGGCTCACAAGCCAACAACGGCTCAACCGTTTCACTGGATTCCCTTCATGCGATGGAAAAACGCATTGGTGAAGCCATTTCTCGGCTGCCAAGCATCGCGAAGACGCCAAACGACGATCAATATGACGGTCTGCGCGCGATTGAAAACAAACTCACACATAGTCTGCAACGGCTTGAAGCGCTTTCATCAGCGCCGCGCCCTGCACAAACGCCCTCAGCGGCTCCCGCACCAGTGTCCACAGCGTCAGCTTCTGCCGCTCCGCAAGAGCCATCGGTACAACAGCCGCAACGCAAAACCGAATCTGGGATCACAATCAAATCCCCACCCGTTCGCAGCAATGTTGCAACGCCATTGGCTGCTCTTAAGCAGAGCGAGCCTACTGTTTCATCAGCGGTAACTGCGCCAAAAACGCAGGATGCGGAAACCCCGCCGACGCCTAAATCTTCGTTTGGTTTTAACGAAAAGCCCGCCGAACAACGGCCGCAGCGCTCTGCGCCCATGACTTCGACTACGTCTTCGCCCGCGCCTTCGCCTGCAGTTTCAACGACAGAACAGCGCGAAAGCAGCTCAACAACTAAACAGTCCCGCGAAAGCTTTATTGCAGCGGCACGACGTGCAACTGTTGAGCGCACAGAACCAAGTGCCGCTGTGTCTGGGAACGGCGGGTTATTGGGGCGCGCACTTGACCGCATCAAATCCATCAAACAAGGCAACGCCGAGAATGAGGGTGCGGACCAGCAGCCCGAACAACAGGTTGCGCAAGAACCTTCGCCGATCGTTGAAGCTGAGACCAAACTAGAGCGTTCGCAGACACGCGAAGATGTGCGCACTTTGTCTGTTGGCCCAGAGCCTGCGCGTCCGCAATCGCTTGCCGATACGCCCAAACCCAAAAGCGCTTTGGACGAAGCCGAATTGGCATCCAAGAGTGATGACGCTGATCAAGAGGACACCCACGAAGGGGAAAGCTTCTTAACCCGCAACCGGCAGCCGATTTTGCTGGCCGCTTCGGTGGTTGCCATTATTGCCATGACGGCAAATTTGGTTTTGGACAAAGGGCAAACCACAGATAGCTCAACCATTCCAGGCAGTGTGCAAGAAGCAGACGTGAGTGAGGCACCGCGCCAAATCAGCTTGACCGAGGTTGAAACTGCCCTTTCAAACGCACAAGCAATGCCTGCTGAAACTGTGTCTTTGACCAGTTCAATGGCCATTACTGATCAGAGTGTTGGGTTGGTTGCGCCAACGCCGCAGCTGGTCGACAATGAAATTGTCACCGCAAGTATTCCAAATTCTCCAGTGGAAGTTGAACTGCCACCAACAGAACTTGGGCCTACCGCCCTGCGTGAAGCCGCTGCAAATGGCGATCCGCGCGCGCAGTATGAAGTTGGGATGATTTTTGCCGAAGGCAAAGCTGTGCCCAAAGACTCTCAAGAGGCAGTCAAATGGTTTGAACGCTCTGCTGCCACCGGGTTTGCTGCAGCACAATATCGACTTGGCACCGCCTTTGAACATGGCTTGGGTGTGAACAAAGACTTGGACCAAGCCAAACTTTGGTACTTGCGTTCAGCTGAAGCTGGCAACCGGATGGGTATGCACAACCTTGCGGCCCTGCACGCCAGCGGGCCAGATGGCGAAAGAGATTTCAGCATAGCCGCACGCTGGTTTGAAGAAGCAGCAATGCGCGGCGTGTTGGACAGTCAGTTTAATCTGGGCATGCTTTATGCGCGTGGATTGGGCGTGAGCCAAGACTTCACAACGTCGTTCAAATGGTTTTCAATTGCTGCAGCCAATGGCGACAAAGATGCGCAGAAGGCCCGCGACGATGTTGCTCGTTCTTTGGACGCGGCGCAAATGAGTGAAATCAAGCGTGAGTTGGCTGAATGGCGCCCAAAGCAGATTGATCTCATCAGCAACTTCGCTCCAATTGGTACGTGGGATAAGAACTTCAATCCTGGTGTTGAAATCAACCAACGCGAAGTGGTGCTTGGTGTTCAGATTGCTCTATCCAAACTTGGTTTCCAATTGGGCACACCAGACGGCGTGATGGGACCCAAAACCCGCGACGCGATTTCACAGTTTGAGCGCACCCTTGGCATGAGCCAAAGCGGCACTATTAATCCACGTTTGTTGACTGTGTTGAATGGTCAACCCGTCTAAACACATGCAGGTGCTGTGTAAATAGTCTGTTTCAAGGCGAAACGCCGTGTATCGGCGATTGACAGGGTATTGGTGCGCGCCTAAACCGGATAGTAACCGAGCCCTTTAGAAGCAGGATGCACCGCCGTGCAACTCTATTTGCCTATCGCTGAAATCTCACTCAACATTTTCATGTTGATTGGGCTTGGCGGCGCGGTTGGTTTTCTTTCAGGTCTATTTGGCGTTGGTGGCGGCTTTTTGCTGACCCCAATGCTGATTTTTTCTGGCATCCCGGCCCCTGTTGCTGTTGCTTCGGTCACGGGCCAAGTTGTTGCCGCTTCAACATCTGGCGCACTCTCATATTGGCGACGCGGCGGGATCGACGTCAAACTGGCCTCGTTCCTGATCATATCGGGCATTTTCGGGGCTTTTGGTGGCGTCTGGACCTTTGGCGTGTTGCGGGCGGCGGGTCAGCTCGACCTTGTGATTTCGTTGGGCTATTTGATCTTTTTGGGCTCTATCGGCAGCTTGATGCTGTTTGAAGCTGTGGGCTCGATGATCAAACATAAAGCGGGCAAGACTATTCCGCACAAATTACCTGGCCAACATAGCTGGGTGCATGGTTTACCCTTTCGTGTGCGCTTTAAACGCTCCAACCTTTATGTGAGCATTTTGCCTGTTGTGCTGATTGGCGGAAGCATTGGGTTTTTGGGATCATTGCTGGGCATTGGTGGTGGTTTTATTCTGGTGCCCGCGCTGATTTACATTTTGCGGGTGCCCGGCTCTGTTGTGATTGGTACATCTTTGTTGCAGGTGCTTGCCATTATGGCGGCCACCACCATTCTGCACGCGGTGAACAGTCAGACCGTTGACATATTGCTGGCCTTTTCGCTGATGGTTGGTTCTGTGATTGGCGCCCAGTTTGGCGCATCGGCCGGACAGCATTTGCGCGGTGAACAGTTGCGGGCTCTTTTGGCGATTATTGTTCTGGCTGTGGCGATCCGCTTTGCTTTGTCGCTATTGCTTACCCCTGCAGATCCATTTTCGATGACCATCTTGCCCGGAGGCGTCACATGATGGTTCGCGTTGCCTCTTTGCTGGTCATCTTTTTTGTCGGGATTGTTGAAGCCTCTGCACAACGACTTGTTGCGTCAAGTTCTGATCCACACATCTCGATCACATCAACATTTTCTGGTGAAGAAATTACCTTTTTTGGCAATATCGAGAAGGCGTTTGACCAAAGCCCAAGCGCAATTACCAACAATTACCATATTGTGATTGCTGTGCGTGGTCCCTCGTCTACCCGGGTTGCGCGCCGCAAAACAAATCAGTTTGGGGTGTGGTTGAACGGAGAAGAAGTCGCTTTTAAGAGCTTCCCCTCGTTCTTTCATATCATTTCAAACCTGCCATTGGAGCAAGTTGCAGATCAGCAAGCACTGGCGGTTAATGGGCTAGCGTTTGATAGCGCACCGTTTTTGCAGCCCGTTGGTAATATTGCCAAAGCCGGAGAATTCAGCCAAGAGCTGATCCGGCTGATGAAGGAGCAAGACCTCTACAAGAAAATCGAGCACGGCGTGACCTTCCACTCGGACACATTTTATTCGGCGCGCATCCAATTGCCAGCACATGTGCCTAACGGCAATTACATTGCGATCACCCATTTGTTTCAAGATGGGCAACTCATGGCCAAGAAAGCGCAAAGATTTTCTGTGCGCACGGTTGGGTTCGAGCGGTTTTTGTCCTCCAGCGCCAAAGACTATTCATTTCTTTATGGACTTGTGTGCGTTTTACTTGCGATATTTACAGGGTGGTTGAGCGGAGTCGCTTTTAGGAGGTAACGGAATGAATAGCCTTCCTTTGTTTTGGTCCAGAACCGTTGCCTTTGCCGGTCTTGCGGGCTGGGTTCCGTTTTTGCTTGGTCTACTTCTAACGCTTTTTCCTGCTCTTTCCCCATTTGATCCGGTAGTTTTTGAACGCGCACTGGTGGGCTATGGCGCGCTGATCCTTTCGTTTTTGGGCGGTGTACGCTGGGGCATCCGCTTGCAAGGCGGTGCAGGCACCGATTTGACATATATCGTTGGCACCTTTGGCTCGATTGCCGGCTTTATCACCTTGTTGCTGCCGATCAATTTGGGGCTGATTATCCTCACCATTGGCTTTGCCATTCATGGGGCATGGGATGTTGCTGCGGGCATGAGTGGCCGTGTGCCGCAAGCTTACGCGCGCTTGCGCGCGGTTTTGACTTGGCTTGTGTGCCTAACGCTATTGCTCACTTTTGTTGCTAGACTGTTTGTAGGCTAATGCTGAAGTGTACGATCAGAGATATCACCATTAGAGACAGCCTTGCGCTGCAAGATATCTATGCACACATGCACCCCAAGGACCCTGAAGTCTCAGAACCCGCTTTTCGCAACGCCCTGGCACTGGCCATTGACGATCCGATGCAACACATAATTGTGGGCGAGCTCGACGGGCCAATTGTTGCGGTTTGCACAGTTTACATTTTGCCTAATTTGACGCGTGGCTGTCGCCCGTTTGGGCTGATTGAAAATGTAGTCACTCATCGTGATCATCGGCGCTTGGGCTTTGGCCGTCAGGTTTTGGCGGAAGCCAGCGAAAGGGCAAAGCGCTTCGGTTGCTACAAGCTCATGCTCATGACCGGCAGCAAACGGGCAGAAGTGCGCGCATTCTATGAAGCCGCAGGGTTTAAGCAGAATAAGACCGGCTTCCAGATCAGATATTAGCGCCCAATCAAATGCCGCTTGGCGACCGGGTAGATCTGTTCTCGCCCGATCACAGCGATCATCAAATTGTTGCGGTCCAGAACACCGTCAAAGGCTGAGTTCAGGATATTCAGGCTGCCCGTGGAAACGCCAAATGCGGGCATAATTAGCCGGGTTTCATCCGAGACAAAACAGGCGCGTCTGATCGAGCGGCCATTCATGCGCACATGTGCGGCAGGGTGCAAATGCCCGGCGATTTGGTTGGTCACTTTGGCGTCCGGTTCATGTGAAAGCACTATGCCATCAAGCGCAACACTTTCACAGCAATTGCCCCCCAACTCATGCGCTGCGGGATCATGATTGCCCGCAATCCAAATCCATTCCGTTGATTGGGTCAGCTGCGCCAAGGCATCCGCATCCTGCACCGACAGTGTTGTGGTGCCCTCATCACGGTGGAAGCTATCGCCCAGTGAAATCACCCGGCGCGCACCTGTTGCCGCAATATCATCGGCCAGCAATTTGATCGTGGCCCCCGTGTCGTAGGGTGGCAAGAATTGGCGTGACTTGGCGAAGGATGACATTTTTTCCAAATGTAAATCCGCCACCAGCAGTGTTTCATGCTCAGGCCAATAAAGCGCACCCGATAGTAAGCCAACAAATTGTGCACCAGCGAAATTTAGGTCGAACCCAGCGTATGAAACCGATGATTTTTTCCGCACTGATCCGGTCATTATAAGTTCTTCCGGAATTGCACGACGCGGCCAATCTCGTGGAAACCGCAAGCCTCATGTGCTTTGTGGCCATCGACATTTTTAAGCTCTGAATCCGAAGCCATGTGCGGATAACCTTGCTCGCGCGCCCAATCTGCTGCTGTGTCAATTAGCGCTTTGGCGATGCCGGACTTGCGGAACTCTGGTTGAACGAACCAGCCTTCCAGATAGGCGACCGGGCCATCATAACAGCCGTCCGCATAGGAGCGTCTTGCGATGTCAGCGAAGCCAACCGATTGACCATCAACGAAGGCAAGGAATACGATTTGCAGGTTTGGATCCTCGCCGCTCAAATACAGCTTTGCTTCCGTTTCTGCGTCCTCATCGGTAAAGCCACGAAACAGAATCTGGCGCATCTTGACCCAATCGCGCCATTCTTCTGGCTTCATTTTGCGGACTTCAAATTGCATTATTTCTTTCCCGACGCCTCACGGAGCAAATCTTCTGCTGCTTCTGCCAACACGCTTTCTCGGCCCTCACCAAAGATCGGCTCCTTACCAATTTCCAGCATAACCGGCACCGCAAGCGGAGAGATTCGCTCTAAATCCTTATGGATTATATGACGGCGAATGCGTTTTAAACAGGTGCCAAGTCGTTCAATATCCAACAATCCACGCGATGCATCGCGGCGGGTGGCCTGCATCAGGATATGATCGGGTTCATGCTCATAGAGCACATTGTAGATCAGATCCGACGACATGGTGATTTGGCGGCCCGATTTCTCTTGCCCCGGATAGCGCCTCTCAATCAGTCCAGAGATGATCGCGCAATTGCGGAACGTGCGTTGCATTAGGCTTGATTCATCCAGCCATGTTTCCAGATCGTCCCCCAACATGTCTTCGTCGAACAATTCATCAAGCGACAAGCGGCCCCGTTTGAATTGCGCGCCAATATCCGTTGCGCACCATATGGCTAATGCATATTCTGAGGCGACGAACCCCAACGGTTTAGCGCGATCTCGCTCCAGCCTTTTGGTCAGCAACATGCCCAATGTTTGGTGGGCCAACCGCCCCTCGAACGGGTAGCAGACCATGAAATATTTATCCGCTTTGGGGAAGGTTTCCACAAGCAAGCTTTCTTCACCCGGAAGGGTGGAAACATCGCGCTGCAACCGCAACCAATCGCTGACTTGGTCGGGCATTGCTTGCCAGAGTTTGGGCGTGGCCAGTGTTTTGCGCACCCGTTCGGCAAGGTAGGTCGATAGGGGAAATTTACCGCCCATGTAGGAGGGAATTTTGGGATTTTTCGCCACCGCGCGGGACACATAAGCTTCCGTATCTTTAATCGCCTCAAAGGCAACGATTTCGCCGCCAAAGATGAAGGTATCGCCGGGTGCGAGTTGGGAAATGAAGTATTCCTCAATTTCCCCCAGAACGCGCCCGCCCCGGCCAATTGGCCCGGTGGTTGCGCCACGTTTTTGGCCGCGCGACCGCACTAACCGCACTTTGAGCATAGGCTCTTCAACAATGGTGCCCACATTCATGCGGTATTGCTGCGCGATCTTTGGGTGAGCAATGCGCCAGGTGTCGTCTTCCGTTTTGCGCAATCGCGCGAACCGCTCATAAGCGCAAAGGGCATACCCCCCGGTTGCAACGAAATCAACGACCCGTTCAAATTGCTCCCACTCAAGGTCGCGATAGGGCCAAGCACAGATGATTT
>NZ_CAKZPW010000009.1:0-13454 GCF_937139385.1 uncultured Maritalea sp.
AGGCAATGATGTCTGAAATCAAGCCGATATTTGCCGTCGAAAGGCCTGCTTTTCTGAGTGCCGCATACATCGCAGGTAAGTCAGATTTGTGCACATGGGGTAGGATCACGTTTTGCTCGTGACTGATCCGCAACTCATCGTGGCCAAAGCGTTTCGCGAGGTCTGCGAGGGTGCGCATTTGCGCGGCCGTGGCATCCCCTGGCGTTGCGCCATGCGCTTTGAGAGAGACCGTAACGATAGAATATCCGTCCGCCTTATGCGCATGCAGGTTGGTGTCAGCCCATGCGCGAAACACAGGATCGACCTTGTAGGCCGCATCAAAGGGCTGCGTTGAGGCGGTCTTGAATGCGGGGGCTTTGAAGCCTGCTTCAATCGTTTTCAGGAGCTCTTGATCAATGCCAGAGAACCGCGCTTTGATCGCGGTGAAGCGCTCTTCAACGAGTGCGCGAATTTTCTCAAGGCCGTTTTCATGGACGGTGATCTTGATCCGTGCCTTGTATTTATTATCGCGCCGTCCCAACAGGTTATAAACGCTCACAATAGCTTCTAGATAAGGCAGCAAGTCTTCGCGGGGCAAGAAATCGGCGATGACTTTGCCCAGCATCGGCGTGCGGCCAAGCCCACCGCCAACGATGACTTCAAAGCCTTGAATATCGCCGCGCTGCACCATGCGCACGGTGACGTCTTTTAGCGACGGAAACAAACCCGCTTTTGGCGTGACGCCGTTCAGAGGGTGATCGCCGGAGACCCGGATCTGGGCGATATATTGCCGCCCGCCCTCGCTCACTTCGTCTTCCAGGTTTTCACGTTTGGGAAGCAGGATCGGCGCAAAGATCACGATATAGGCCGCGCCGATCGCCGCCAGAAAGATGCCCGGTCCGAACTGGGTGAAAAACTCCAGAGAGCTTCCGGTAATACGCGTATAGGCATCATTGACCAGAAGGTTGGTGGACGAGCCAATGAGCGTGGTCATGCCGCCTAGAATTGAAATGAAACTCAACGGCATCATCATCTTGGGTGTTGGCAATTTCCGACGCGCAGCAACGGCTGTGAGCAGCGGGATAAACATCACGACAACTGGAGTGTTGTTGATGAATGCACTGGCAAGACCAGCAATGACCAATATTAAAGGGATAACCCGGCGCGGATGGCGGGGCCACAGCCGCTCAAAGGTCTTGGTCAAACCGCCAAGTGCGTCAGTTTGAAAAAGGGCCTGACCAATGACCAGAAGAGCCAAAATCGTCAAAAGGGCCGGGTTGGAGAACCCAGACAGCAACGCATCAACCTCAAGTCCTGAATCAGGAGCAAGCAGACCAACCGTCATCAATAGAACGATTGCGCCCAGCGCCACCAGCTCAAGCGAGACCACTTCTGTCGCAAACAATACAATTGCAATTACAATAACTGCAAAGCTTGCCCACATGGCGATAGAATCAATGTTTAAAACTTGTGCGACCATAAACGACACATTGCAGACTGGGGGCGATCACTCCAAGTCCGTTTTTTGCTTTACATCGCTCAAATCAACAGATTTTGTTGTTTTTTGAGCGACCTAGTCGCGCCAGCGCGGGTTTTTCGGGTCTGCCCAAGCTTCCCCATAATGCTCGGCTTCTTGCCGCCAAAACTGCTCCATGGGCGAGCGACGCACCATCAACGTACCAACAACAAGGTCGTGCAACATCTGGCGGCGCTGTGTGAACAGCGGCACGAACAAGACCAAAGGCGTAAGTGCTTGAGCGATCCAGCCCGCAATAGGGTGCAAAACTGCCAAACCGCCATCAAGCGGCGTAGAACGCGTTGGCGTAAGCACAATATCCATAATCTGCATGCCCACAGTAGCACGGGCGGAGGAGCCCAATGTCACAACATAATAGGCAAACAACACGCCGGGAACCAAAATGAAGTAACCCAGCCACGCGATGCCAAGCGTCAATATGCCTAGAACACCAAGAACAACGGCCGATACAACAATGGCAACCGTTATGATGACGCTGTCGATAAAGAAAGCGATGACCCTGCGCATTAAGACGCCTTCAAACAGTTCTGGTGATGTGTTGGGTGTGGGAAGGTCGTCTCGCATTATTCGTCCAAACGCATCTTTTGGCATCTTTGTTCTCCATTGTTCTAGCATAGATGGGCATGAATGTGCTGGGTGCAAGACTGTCTTACACATTTGTGTGATGGGATGAATTCAAAGCACACGTTTGCGCACCGCGGCGCATTTGCCCGGAGATTGAAGATATTGCAGCGCGCGAGGCAAGTTTTTGTCTCTTAGTGCGTTGAAATGTAAAATGAGACGCTGACCGCCTCGCGCAAATGGCTTTTGCCTTAAAACTGAAATACCCCGAGGTGCTAAACCCTTCTATCCCCTTGCTCTGCATTCCATCAAAACTGTTTTGATCTCTTGCGATCATTTGATGAGTGTTTTGCAACACAGGTGAGAAACAATACCCACCAAACGTCTTACAAGCTGCCTTCGGTGTCAGGCTGGACATTTCAATTCAACGCGAACAACAACCGTCTTGTTGTTCGGCCATCCCCTTTTCTCTAAGAGTTACGCGCCGCCGTCGCAAGCTTACGATTGCTTCCCCGGCACCCAAGCTTTTTACGCGCCGCCGTCGCAGACTTCGTCTGCTTCCCCGGCACCCCCGCCGATTGGTGGTCAACACCAACGCGTTGCAGAGGTCAAATAGACCCCGGATCAACCCGCGCGGCGCAAGCGCCACTTGGTTGTCCGGGGCGGTACGGGCGGAAATCAATTGTTCCTCTCGCACCGTCCCGCACTTGATGCGGGACCTCTTTAAAGAGCCCCCCACCCTTAATCCCTCCCCACAAGGGGGAGGGAAACAAGGGCAGCGCCATCACAACTCTCACCGCCCAACATTCGTCAATGCCCTGCGACGGTTTCAAGAAAAGGTCCGCATATTGTGGCATGGGGTTTTGGGGACGGGGATAAGTTTTGTCAAAAACCACCCCCAAACGCCTCACCTCACCCCGCACGTCATCCCGGATTTAGTCCGGGATCCAGGCGAGAACAACCGCCAACAAATGCGTTCGTGGTTTACTCCGGCCTGGATCCCTGCCTGCGCAGGGATGACGGATAATATTGGCGCGTGCGCCTTGCCCAAATTTGCTGATCAAAATGAGCGCTCTTTCACCGTTCGCCCACCACATCCATGGTTCGACAAGCTCACCATGAGGTTGGAGGGAAAAGTAAAAGCGCGGTGAGCGTGCAACCAGCGCTCGCTCAGGCACCCCAATTTAGGTCAGCCGGCTATCGGCCCTCACCCAAATTGTGGTGCGCACCGTAAACGCTTCTAAAAAGGCAAAGCCTCAGAAATACTGCCACCTACCCGCACTGGCGCCACATAGGTGCATAAGCCAGCCCCGTTGGTTTCAATCGCCACGCCGCAAACGCTGGGGTTGCCTTCGGCGGGGGTAAAACGTTCTTTGGGGATGCCGGTCACAAAGCGGTTGATGGGTTCTTCAGCTTGCATGCCGATCACACTATCGTAATCCCCGCACATGCCCGCGTCGGACATGATGGCGGTGCCACCCGATAGAATGCGGTGATCAGCAGTTGGGATATGAGTGTGAGTGCCCACAACCAATGAGGCGCGACCATCACAAAAATGGCCCATGCCTTGCATTTCTGAGGTCGCTTCGGCGTGAAAATCTACAATTGCTGCATCTGCCACATCGCCGATGGGGCATCCGTTAAGGGCGTCGTCAACTGCTGCGAACGGGTCGTTGATCGGGTTCATAAACACACGCCCGAGCGCATTGATCACCAAAACGCGTTGCCCGCCTTGGCTTTCATACATCATCGATCCACGACCCGGGGCTGCATTCGACATATTGATGGGGCGCAACAAAGTTTCTTCACGCGCAATCACCCCAAGGGTTTCACGCTGATCAAACGCATGATCACCCAAGGTAATCACATCCGCGCCCGCTTCTAACAATTCGCGGTAATGCTTTTCCGTCAGGCCACGCCCATGAGAGGCATTTTCGCCGTTCACAATCACAAAATCGAAATTATAGGCGCTTCGAAGGTCAGGCAAATAACGCTGCACGCCTGCACGGCCACAGCGGCCCATCACATCGCCTAAAAACAATATCCGCATTAGTTTTTCTCCTGCGGGAGGAAGCGGCGCACGCCAGCCTCACTCACCACCATATCCAAAGGTTTATCGTGGGGTTCAGCGGGCATCACATCAACTTCTTGAGCCGAAAAGGCATAGCCAACCAAAATCAACGGCTTTTCGATCTGATCAATCGTGCGATCATAAAAGCCAGCGCCATAGCCAAGCCGGTTGCCATTCGCGTCAAACCCAAGCATGGGCAAAACCATCACATCAGGCACAACCACCGGCGCGCCAGCTTGGGGCGCAAGGGTGCCAAAACCCGAAGGCGCGAGCGGCTGGCCCGCTTCCCACAATCGAAATTCAAGCGGCTGATCACGGCCCAAAACAACCGGCAAACAGACCTGATGCCCCTCGTCCATCAACTGAACAAGCAAAGGTTCGGTGCTCAATTCGTCCCTAATCGCCCAATAGAGCGAAACAATTTGGCCGGATTTTATGGGGACAGACGCTGTGAAGGTTTCTGCGGCGGCCAAAGCGGCTTCTGCGCGAAAAGAGGGGGAAAGGGCCGCACGTTTTTGATGGGCAGCATCGCGCATGTCAGACTTTGCGCGGGAAAGGTCGGTTGTGTCGCTCAACGTATTTGGCTTTCTAACCCAAAAAAATAAGGTGCCGCCCTGGCCGTCGGAAGGTATTTGATCCTGGGAACCTACTTACGTAGGTGGGCGCCGTATGTAAAAACCCACGGGTCTAAACAGGGACAGCTCCCTAAAGGATGCTTAAGGCCCCGGGAATGCAAAATTATCCGGCACGAGCCGGGCAGCGAAGAGCACATATAGGGGTAAAACGCCTTGGGGAAAAGGGTCTTGTGTGGTTTCATGCGCAAACGATATTAGCAATCTGCTTGCCATCCAGAAAAAAGCTGACACAATCATCGAACTTTTAGCGCATTACCCTATACATTTTTATAAATTATATTGCCCATATGACCGACAAAACTGACAACAAACACCAGTATAACCCATTCTGTCCATTGGAAATTTCGGCTCAGGAAATTGCTGAAGGTTATGTCAGATATTTCGAGACCAGCCATTTGTCGAAGCGCCAGAAAATGGCTAAAGGCATTGATGATGATCAAGACTATGTGCACGCAATGTTCCATGCGCTGGAAACGGGTCCACTTGAGATCGGACTAGATGCCTGTGAAATCATTGCCAATAAATTTCCTGAAAGCGATGGTTATGAACAACTTGTCATTGGGCAATTTGGCAGCCTATTGAACAGCATGGCCGAAATTGAAGCGAAATCAATTGAGGCGATGCTGGAACAGATCGTTGAATCCCGCCCTTTAAACAAATTAGCAATAGAGGTCATAACCTGGTATTTGAGCACTGATGCGAAGATACTCTTGAACCAATTGCGCTTAAGGATCGCGAAACGCAGGAAGTGGTTAGATATGCCCACTCCTATTCCACTCTAGGAAAATCTCTGCTTAAGCCTGATCAATCTGGGTCGGCACGTCGCGTTGCGACGCATTTTCCAACTGAGCGGCGAGCAGTTCGACCCGTTCGCACACCATAACGATTTGTTTGGCGAAGTCTTCCTCTAGCGCGTCGCGCTCTTGCACCAATTTGTTGGACTTCATGGCCAACTGGTCCAGCGCGTCTTTGGCTTTAGCCAATTCTTTTTGCAGCCCGGACAAATCGTCCATCACCGTTAATGCCGCCATCACGGTCAAGCGCGTATCGCCAGCTTCGCCGAATTCGCCCTTAAGGTCTTCCACGTAATTGGAAAACCGTGTTGCCAAATCACGTACGTGCGCTTCCTGACCATCTTCACAGGCCATGCGATATTTTCGACCATCGATTTCGACGTTAATTTCTGACATTAATTTTTACGAGGCCTCGTTCTCACCGTTTAATGCAAGCTGCACTTTTTCCATCACACCCATAATGCGCAATGAAACTTGTTTCGCCGACTGTTCGATTTCGCTGGCGCGGGCCGTGGTTTTTTCGAGTTCATCAGCAAGCCGAGAGCGTTCTTTGGCCAAATGTTGAACCTTAAGTTCCAATTCCGAAGCTGTGCCCAATTGCTGGCGCGTGCTGCGCAATTGCCGCTCCAATCGGTCCAACGCACCGTCTAAACGTTCGTTGGCACTGTCTAAATCAAAACTTTTTTCACCCATCAAATCGGCCAGACATCCCTCAGTGCGTAGGTTTTCCCAACGCCAACTTTACTTTGATTCTCTGTTATATATGCAGATAACCTGATCCGTTACCTAATATGCAACCAGCAATTAGCATAAAAATGGCAAAAATGGGGGAATTGACTCAAAAAGCGGACCTGATATGACATCGCCAGCAATTGTCGCCACTTAAATCCCATTTTACTGGGCAAAACATTTCGGGCAGGACTTTGATGACAGATCAAGCCAAAACCAGCGCAATGGCCAATGCAATTCGCGCGCTAACTATGGACGCAGTGCAAAAAGCCAATATCGGCCACCCCGGTATGCCAATGGGCGCCGCTGATATCGCCACTGTGCTTTTCACCAAAATCATGAAATTTGATCCAAAGGCGCCAAATTGGCCTGACCGCGATCGTTTTATTCTGTCCGCCGGTCACGGCTCCATGTTGCTTTATTCCGCGCTGCACTTGCTCGGTTATGAAGACATGACCATGGAAGACATCAAAGATTTCCGTCAGTTGGGCGCAAAAACCGCTGGTCACCCAGAGTACGGCCACGCCTCTGGCATTGAAACAACAACCGGTCCTTTGGGCCAAGGCATAGCCAATGCGGTTGGCATGGCAATGGCCGAAGCAAAACTTGCAGCCGACTATGGCGCAGACCTTGTTGATCACTATACCTACGCCATTGCAGGCGATGGCTGCTTGATGGAAGGTATCTCCCAAGAAGCAATCGCTTTGGCAGGTCACCTGAAACTGAACAAATTGATCGTGATTTGGGACGACAATGACATCACCATCGACGGTGCGGTGTCTTTATCTGATTCGACAGATCAGCACGCGCGCTTCCGCGCATCGGGCTGGAACACGCTTTCCGTTGATGGTCATGACCAAGACGCAATTGAAAAAGTGCTGCTTGAAGCCCAAAAATCTGACAAGCCAACTTTGATCGCAGCAAAAACAGTGATCGGTTTTGGCGCGCCAACAAAAGCGGGCACATCAGCTGCTCACGGCGCACCATTGGGCGAAGAAGAAATTGCAGGCGCACGCAAAGCCCTTGGTTGGGATCACCCACCATTTGTGTTGCCTAACGATGTGGTAGACGCTTGGCGTTTGGCCGGTCTTCGCTCCACCAAGCACCGCACCGCTTGGGAAGAACGCCTCGCCGCAAAAGACGCAGACTTTAAGGCTGAATTTGATCGCCGCGAAAATGGTTCTTTACCAACAAGCTTCAAAAAAGCGGTTACCGCATTCAAACGCGAAATTGCAGACGAGAAGCCAAAATGGGCAACCCGTGTCGCATCGCAAAAAGCTTTGAACGTCATCAATGGCGTATTGCCTGAAATGTTTGGTGGCTCTGCCGATCTCACCGGCTCAAACAACACCAAGTCTGGCGACCAAAAAGCCTTCACCGCAGACGACCGCTCTGGCTCATATGTTTATTACGGCATCCGCGAACACGGCATGGCTGCTGCCATGAACGGTATCGCACTGCACGGCGGCTTGGCACCATACGGCGGCACATTCATGGTCTTTACCGACTATTGCCGCCCCTCAATCCGCTTGTCAGCTTTGATGGGCATCCGCTCGATCTATGTCATGACACACGATTCTATTGGCTTGGGCGAAGATGGCCCAACCCACCAGCCGGTTGAACATTTGGCCGCGCTGCGCGCCATTCCAAACCTCAATGTATTCCGTCCAGCGGACGCCATGGAAACGGTTGAATGTTGGGAGTTGTCCCTTAAAGCGAAGAAGACCCCATCTATTTTGGCCTTGACCCGCCAAGGTGTTCCAGCTTTCCGTGAGGCAACTGAAGAGAACCGATGCGCCAAGGGTGCCTACACAGTTTCAGGCGATAATGACGCTGAGATCGTATTGTTTGCATCTGGCTCTGAAGTGTCCGTGGCAATGGATGCGGCCAAAGAACTTGAAAAAGACAAGCATAGCGTACGGGTTGTTTCTGTGCCGTGCATGGAGCTGTTTGACGCGCAAAGCGCCGACTACCGCAAAGAAGTCATTGGCAACGCCAAAGCTTATGTGGCCGTTGAGGCTGGCATTGAAATGGGCTGGCAAAAATATCTGGGCGTGAACGGCAAATTTGTGGGCATGTCCACATTTGGCGCCTCAGCACCGGGCAATCAATTGTTCGAGCATTTCGGCATTACGGCGAAAGTCGTGGTTGAAGCCGCAAAATCGCAGCTGTAAATTATCAATCAATACGAAGGGGCAGGTCTGCCCCTTCTTTACTTTTTTCACCCCATTCACCTTTTTTGGAGATGACAAATGGCAGTACGGGTAGCTATTAACGGTTTTGGTCGCATTGGCCGCAATATTTTGCGTGCAATTATTGAATCAGGCCGCACCGATATTGAAGTTGTAGCGATTAACGATCTTGGCCCAGTGGAAACCAACGCGCACTTGATCCGCTACGATAGCGTGCACGGCAAATTTCCAGGCACAGTAACTGTTGATGGCGACACAATTGACGTTGGCCGTGGCCCAATGAAAGTTTATGCGATCCGTGATCCAAAAGAATTGCCTTGGGGCGAGTTGGACATCGATATCGCAATGGAATGTACTGGCATTTTCACCGCCCGTGACAAAGCTCAGTTCCACCTTGATGCCGGCGCAAAACGCGTGCTGATTTCAGCCCCGGGTAAAGACGCTGACATCACCACTGTTTATGGCGTGAACCATGAAGACATTACTGCCGACCACAAAGTGATCTCAAACGCATCTTGCACCACAAACTGCTTGGCCCCATTGGCCAAAGTGTTGCACCGCGAATTGGGCATCGAAAAAGGCATGATGACCACCATTCACTCCTACACTGGTGATCAGCCAACATTGGACACAATGCATGGCGATCTCTACCGCGCCCGCGCAGCTGCAATGTCCATGATCCCAACATCAACTGGTGCTGCTAAAGCTGTTGGCCTTGTGTTGCCAGACCTTAACGGCAAATTGGACGGCATGTCAGTTCGTGTGCCAACACCAAACGTTTCTGTTGTGGATTTGAAGTTTATCGCGGGCCGTAACACCACAGCTGAAGAAGTGAACGCAGTTGTTAAAGCTGCCGCTGAAGGCGAATTGAAGGGCGTTCTTGATTACGATCCAGAAGCCAAAGTTTCAATCGACTTCAACCACGACCCACACTCATCAAACTTTGCAGCACAGCAAACCAAAGTCATGGATAATAACTTCGTTTCTGTGATGAGCTGGTACGACAATGAGTGGGGTTTCTCCAACCGCATGTCAGACGTAGCAGTTGTGATCGGCAAAACGCTCTAGTTTTTACAGCTTTTGCGAACCGAATTTTGTAAGGGGCTCTTTGGGGCCCCTTATTTTTGAGCTATAGATAGATCTAAGAATTTAAGTTCGCCCTTTTAGGCGCGAAGAGAACGGATGAGACCGATGAGCGACTTCAAAAAACTCGAAGACTTTGACTTTAACGGCAAGCGCGTATTGGTACGCGCTGACTTAAACGTGCCCGTGGCCGCCGGTAAGGTAAGCGACAGCACCCGCATCGTGCGGCTTGGCCCAACCATTAGCCACATTATCGAACATGGCGGCACACCTGTTCTGCTGTCACACTTTGGTCGCCCAAAAGGTGAAGTGAATGCAGATTTCTCGCTGGAGTTCATTGTAACTGCAATCCAAAACGCCTTTGGTCAGCCCGTCGACTTCATCAAAACCGATTGGGTAGACGTCACCTCGGCCAAAGCGCAATTGGATGCAGGCGCAAAAGGCACCATCTATGTTATGGAAAACACCCGTTTCCACCCCGGTGAAGAGAAAAACGACACCGAGCTTGCGGCCCGCATGGCCAGCCTTGGCGATATCTATTTAAACGATGCTTTTTCCGCGGCACACCGCGCCCACGCCTCAACCGCTGCAATTGCGCACCAATTGCCATCAGGCGCTGGTCGCGCGATGGAAATGGAATTGTCTGCCCTTGAAGCAGGGCTTGGCAAACCCAAAAAACCGGTAATTGCATTGGTGGGTGGCGCAAAAGTTTCAACCAAACTCGACTTGCTTGAAAACCTGATCCACAAGGTGGAAGCCCTAGTGATCGGTGGCGGCATGGCCAATACATTTCTTCACTCGCAAGGCATCGACATTGGTAAATCGCTTTGCGAAAAAGACCTCGCAGATACCGCCCGCCGGATTTACGATAAAGCGGCAGACGCCAATTGTGCCATCATTTTGCCCATCGACGGCGTTGTTGCCTGGCATTTTGAAGCCAATGCCCCAAACCGCACCTATGGCGTAGAAGCCATGGACCCAACCGGCATGATGCTGGATGTTGGCGACCATTCCATTGAGCGCATCAAAGGGGCAATCGACGAAGCCAAAACTTTGATCTGGAACGGCCCGCTTGGCGCGTTCGAACTAGACCCATTTGGCAAAGGCACAATTGAGGTTGCACAACACGCAGCCAAACGCACACGCGACGGCAAATTGGTTTCCGTTGCTGGCGGTGGTGACACCGTTGCTGCACTCGCAAAAGCCAAAGTGGTCAATGATTTCACTTACGTTTCCACAGCAGGCGGCGCATTCCTTGAGTGGATGGAAGGCAAGCCATTGCCGGGCGTTGAAGCGTTAAAAGCATAGAACCAACCATTAGAAGCGCCCATCAGCAAGCCCAATGGCATTGTTGATGGCGCGCCCTTCGTTTGCAGCCTGATAAGTCGGAAACGGGTGACGACCGGTCAGGTTAATTTTCCGTTCAAGCCAATTTCGTTCTTCCAATTTGACAAGCGACATCGACAGCGCGCGATCGCTGATCGTTTGCAGACTGTCCTTAAGCGTTGAAAAACGGGTGGGACCTGATGTCAGTGCCAAAATTGGAACTGACCAAGCCCGCCGCAACAACACAAATCCCTTATCGTCGGGACTGAGCCCGACGATTTGATGCGCGACACGTGCCGCGACTTTCCCCTGTTCAGTAAACCTAAACTCCGGCCTTAATGGATGACCATGGCCTGGGTTCTTCTCCAACATGCCGATCTCAACCAAGTGCAAAAGGCTCGCGGCAAACGCCGTGCGTCCTGCACTGGTTTTCGCAAGTAGCGGCGCCTGTCGGCCCGGCACACCTTCATGCATTAACGCCAAAATATTTAGCGACCACGCTCTTGAACTTAGGTTGACAATCGTATTTATGTCCATAAAGTATAGTAACACTATTTTTAAAAAAAGGAAACCTTATGTCTGTTGTATCTTTGGAAAACACAATTACCTTGGCGATATCGGTTCGCGACCGGCACGCAAGTGCGGCGTGGTATCAAGAAATGTTGGGTTTTGAACTCCTTTATCACGCTGATGAAGCGGGCTGGAGCGAGCTTAAAACAAAGACTGAAGGTGTAACATTGGGGTTGGGAGAGCAAACTGAACCCGTACCGGGCAACAGCGTTCCCGTGTTCGGCATCGCAGATATTGCCACGGCCCGAAAAGCCCTTGAAGCAGCTGGCGTACAATTTGACGGCCCAACTGACACAGTTGAAGGCATGGTCAGCACGGCAACTTTTTACGACCCAGACAAAAACGCGATGATGTTGGCGCAGGACCTAACCTAGCGAATAGGCTCTTCAAGCACCCAAAAAATGCGTGGCCCTCGGTGAGCAAAACACCAAGGGCCACGCATCTGTGAAATCTATAAAGTCAGAAATCGAAGAAAGGCTATTCAAAACCCGTCACAAGCACGGTGCCTTGTCTATCACCAACCCAAGAACCTTTTTGGACCCGGGTAATGGGAACATTGCCTGTTATGCTTTCAACCGTGACATTGCCAGCCGCCATCGCGCAATAGTTTTGCTGAAACCGCACTTGGGCTCTGTCCCCAGGTGTTGGGCCTGCAAATGTCAATGTGCAGTCAGGTCCGTGCAAATAAGCTGCAGCCATCGTTGAGCCATTTGGGGTGATATTAGTGATCTCACCATGTTCGCAATCATCGCTGCCAACAAAAGCGCCAACAATGCGCCACCCCGGCATCTGCAAATCGATGACCAAGTCATTGCATGACCCAGCAAACGCTTGTGTGCTCATCGCTGAAATGGCGACAATCGCCGCTGCACGAATTATGGTTGATTTCATTAGTTTACTCCCTATGCGTATTTACACGTCGGTGCCCAAAAGATGCGAGCACTTTCATTTCAAAAAGCTTTTGTTCAAGCTTAGTTTGTTGAGTGGGACATGGCAAACTTGCCTAAACCCACTCAAAATCTGAGATCCAATCAGCTATCCGCTGCGGCGGTATCGCACGGCTCTTTGCACATGCGAACAAAGCTCTTGTTTCCGCAAAGGTAGATGTAATGTACATCCTTGATGCGGATAGTCGACCTTTGATTAAGAGTGCTCATCTTGCTTTGGCCAATCGTAATTTTGATCGTTTCCTTGCCAATACCCAAGTTGAGCTGACGTGCCGATTGTTTTGATCAGCAGACGCAATTTCACCATTACTCCCCCCTAAGCAGGCATCAGCCCCAATGCCTGTTCAACCCTGGCTCCATTGTTCAACATTTCACATGAGAATAATAGTAATTACTTAGTCTGATGGGAGTGGAACCAATTTGGTCGGCACTTTTGGTGGAAATTGCACGCCAACCCAATCCGAAAACTGGGTTGATGTGCATTGGTCTATTTCGTCAATTGCGCGCGATATTCGGGAACAGGCAAACCACCGATCCCCCAATCTTCCAACTCCACTTCGTCAATCACCACGAACGTGGTTGCTGGGTCTTTATTGAGCACCTTTAGCAAAAGGTCTGATACGCCTTTAATCAGTTCCCCCTTTTGCTCCCGCGTTACGCCCTCATTCGTCACTTTGATATTTACATATGGCATGTTCTAGCTCCTTGGTATGATATGAAAAACTTTCGCCATGATCTGCCAGTGCCCATCCACCCGCACCAGCGTCAAAAAGTCGATAAAGTCGGTCGCCCCAATTGAACAGCGCACCCTTGCAAAAGCTGTGTTTTCGCCCGCAAACTGGATTTCATCAATAACATCGTGCCGCACTTCGCCTTTGGACGCAGGAGATTGCCGTGCGGCGATCACATCAAAATATTCGTCCATATTTCGGTGTAACAAAGGGGTTTCATCCGCTGTTGCATAGGTTGCTTTGGGGTGAAACACGGCCTTAAAAATCTCAAGAGCACACGTATAAGTCCCAGCAAAATA
>NZ_CAKZPW010000010.1:0-14587 GCF_937139385.1 uncultured Maritalea sp.
GCGCCAAATGCTAGGCAAAAACAGTAAGGCTAGAATGATGGCGCACAAAAAACCAAGTGCGTAAAACATCATCAGCTCAATGACCATAAAAACTCCCCAATCCAACATCCTATTGCTAATTCACAATGATGCGAAAAGATAGCTTCAGATGAAGTTGTGTTTACAAATGGTTAATAACACAAGTTGGGGCTAGTGGTCACGCCACAAAGGCAATTGCGGTTAATGGATTGATGTCAAACAATCACGCCATCAAAACGGATTCCATGTGGGGCTTTGTGTGAACTTTAAATACCCTACATTGATCCCAAGGCGGGCACCAATGCCCGAACGTATGGGCACAATATAGATATCCTTATATTTCATCACGGTCATGCCCACACCACCAACAACATAGGCGGAGCCATCTACCCCTGGATATCGCCCGTAGATCGAATCGGTTGAGGGTAGATTGTAAACCAGCATCATGACCTGTGAACCATCGGCTCCAAAATCAAACCCAAGCGTTGGGCCTTGCCAATATAGAATGTGATTGCCTGCATTCTTTGTGTAGAGTTCGCCGTCGCCATATCGCACGCCACCAAAGAAAGCGCCGGAGCCTTCTTGGCCCAATATGTAGCCATTTGGAAGACCGTAATTACCAACAGCGCGTTCCACAACTGACGCTAGACCTTGGGAGACTTTGCCAAAAAATTGGCCACCGGCTGTCACCAACTCGTTCGCTGTGTAGCGGTCTGAAACAGTGTCCTGCGCTGTTGCGATAGTTGGCATCGCGACTACAGAAACAATAACGATGAGCAGCTTGCAAATCTTGGAAAACATTGGCCCTATTTCCTTAGGTCTTTGATGATCGCGCCGTGTTAATTTGAACGTTAACAAAGCAGACAACACTTTTTGTTAGTCTAAATTCGTTCGCTAACAGGTAGTGTGTAAACAAGGCGATGATGCGGCAATTGAGTAAACAAAGATTAACCATCAGCCGGCTTGCGGTACTTTGTTTGTCGCTTTGTGCGGTTTTTTATCTGGTTGCGCCTTCTTTTGCGCAAACGAGCCGCAATTTCCTTGCCATGTATGTCACAGATCCTTTGTCTGGTTCTGCCATTGAGGGCATGGACCCTGTAAGTTATTTCACTGAACCAGAGCCTTTAATGGGCAAGTCTGACTACGAGTTTTCGTGGAAGGGTGTCTCTTGGTTTTTTGCCACAGAAGCGAACAAAGAGGTGTTTCGCGCTGCGCCAGAAGCCTATGTGCCCCAGTTTGGTGGCTATGGTTTGGCGGGTCTGGCACGTGGATATTTATCGAACGGCAATCCGCGCATTTATTATGTTTATAACCGCCGCCTCTATTTGTTTTATTCAGCCGGAAACCGTGAAGCTTTTTTGCTTGAGAAAGCCGCGATGGTAAACTTCGCTTTTGATAATTGGCTAGAATTGCGCGATCAGTTGGCACGCCAGTAGAGAATAGCAAACCCCTTTTGTTGCTTGGATAATGCGCTCCATGTCTTGCTCCTGTTGGGCTTCGAGCTAAACTGGGCCAACTTGATTCGGTTGGGCAATCATCATGTGCGCCAACCTTTTGCACTTATAAGGGAACGCAATGGCAGAACTGGTTGAAATAAACGGGAATGATTTGGCGGCGATGCTGTGCTCGCGCGTGTGTCACGATTTGATCAGCCCAGTGGGTGCGATTGGTAATGGGCTTGAAGTGCTGGCTGACCCTGAACAGGCAGAAATGGCTGAGTTCGCGCAAGAGCTGATCAACAATGCAGCAAAGCAAGCGCGCGCGAAACTTGAATTTGCACGTTTGGCTTTTGGTGCATCTTCGACCCAAGGTACTGAGATTGATACGCGAGAAGCTGAAAAAGTGGCCCAAAGCTACATGGCTGGCGAAAAAGCAGATCTCATTTGGAAAATTGATCCTGTTCTGCTGCCGAAAAACAAAGTGAAAATGATCTTGAACTTGCTTTTGATCTCAGCAGGTTCAGTGCCGCGCGGCGGTACCGTTACCGTTGAATTGGACGGTGCACCAATGGGGCAAGAAGGCGTTATTCTCACATCAACTGGCAAGAAAACATTGATCCCGCATTTGGTGGGTCCTTTGTTGGCTGGTCGGCCTGAAGATGGACGCATCGATGCGCAGGTTATTCAGCCTTATTATGCAGGTCTTTTGGCCCGCGAGTCCGGTTTGGATGTGACCATTGAAATGGTTGACGATGTGGTGACCCTTAAAGCTGTTGCATCTGCCTAGAATTGGTCTTGGGATGTCTGCTTAGGTGTGAATACGCATAGGTGGTTTCTTCAAGAACTCGTTAACGAATGTGCCCGCAATGTTGCGTCATACTTTTTGTCTGGCGTTTCTTGCGGGCATATTTTTTGGGCGAGCACATGGACGAGCTTTTAAGCGATTTTTTGACCGAGACGGCGGAAAGCATTGAACAGGTTGACGCCGAGCTCGTCGACTTTGAAAAACACCCTGACGATCAAGAGATATTGCGCCGAATATTCCGTTTGGTGCACACCATCAAAGGTACATGCGGTTTTTTGGATTTGCCGCGTCTTGAAGCTTTGACCCACGCAGCTGAGAACTTGATGGGGCAATATCGCGATGGTGCGCCAGTGATTGGCGATGGGGTAGAGACCATCCTTAATTCCATTGATCGGGTCAAAGTTCATCTAGATAATTTAGCCGAAACGGGCGTCGAGCCGGAAGGGGATGATCTTGACCTCATCGATGCGCTCAATCGGTTGGCGGCTGGGCCAAATCATGAAGACTGTTTTGCCCAAGATCCATTGCATATCGAAAAGCCGCCGCTTGATCCGCTTGAAGTTGCATTTTTGGCAGCCCCTGGCCCCGATGATATAGATGATGTGCCCGAAGCTGCTGCGGCCGAACCCCTTGCAGCAAAGCCCGTGGAGAAGACTAAAGCGAGCGGCGCCAACATTGCGGCCCCACTCGCCATTCGGGTGCAACTGCCGGTACTTGAAGGCTTGATGACCATGGTGAGCGAATTGGTGCTCACACGCAATCAATTGATGGCAATCTCTCGGGGCCGTGGAGAAAGCGAGTTCAACGCGCCGCTGCAACGGCTTTGTTCGGTCACGGCGGAATTGCAAGATGGGGTGATGAAAACCCGGATGCAGCCGATTTCTGCCGCGTGGCAAAAAATGCCACGGTTGATACGGGACCTGTCCAAGGATTTGGGCAAAGAAATTTCCCTTGAAATGTCGGGAGAGGACACTGAGCTTGATCGACAAATCTTGGAGCAGATCAAAGATCCTTTGACCCATATGGTTCGCAATGCTGCGGATCATGGGTTGGAGGATCAAGCAACACGGCAAGCCGCGGGCAAAACGGGTGTGGGCACGGTGCGCTTAAACGCCTTCCATGAGGGAGGGCAAATTGTCATCGAAATTGTGGACGATGGGCGGGGGCTTGATGTTGAGGCGCTTAGATCCAAAGCGCTAGACAAAGATATCGTTAGCGAAGCTGAACTGGCCGGGATGAACGACGGGCAGGTTCAACAGTTGATTTTCCACCCCGGTTTTTCCACCGCCAGTGAAGTAACCAGCGTTTCAGGCCGGGGCGTTGGCATGGATGTGGTGCGCTCAAATGTTGAGTTGATTGGCGGTACGATTGATTTGAAGTCGCAAGTTGGGGTCGGCACCACTGTCAGCTTAAAAATCCCACTGACCTTGGCGATTGTGCCTGCGCTGATTATTGCTGTGGGGCAGGAGCGCTTTGCCTTGCCGCAGCGCGCGGTGCGCGAATTGGTGCGGGTAAACAAAAAAGCCAATAAAGTTGAGCGTTTAAATGGCAGTTTGGTGTTGCAATTACGTGATCACTTGTTGCCTGTGGTTGGGTTAAGCGATCTGCTGGGTATGCGGCCGGGCGAGGTGCCAGACGAGGGTTATGTGGTGGTCACCGAAGTTGGCCAATATTGTTTTGGCCTGTTGGTGGACGAGGTGTTCCACACTGAGGAAATCGTTGTGAAGCCAATGATGGGCGCGCTGCAAGGGCTCAAACATTTTTCTGGCACCACAATTTTGGGCGACGGCAGCGTTATTATGATTATGGATCCTTCAGGGCTGGCCAGTTCAGTTGCACAAACCGACATGGGCGATTTGGCCCGGACCCAGCCGGTTGTGGAGGAATTGGACAATCAGTCTGTGCTGACCGAATTGCTGGTATTTGAAGCGCGCGAAGGGGCTCGACAAGCGGTGCCACTTTCGCTGGTTAATCGATTGGAGACTGTTAAACTTTGCGACCTTGAAAAAGTGGATGGGCGGCATTTGTTGCAATATCGTGGGGCGTTGATGCCGATCAATTTCTTGTGTGAACCGCCCCAAAGCATTGAGCGCAAAATGTCGATGCTTGTGTTTGAAGATCGTGGGTTCCGACTTGGCATTGTGGTGGCGCAAGTGCTCGATATTGTGGCCGACCGTATGGAAATTGATGTGGAAGCTCGGCGTGGCGGTTATTTGGGGACCGCTATCATTAAGGGGCGCGCCACGGAAATATTGGATATGGCCTACTATATGGCACAAGAGCATCCCAAGTCATTTGATCGGCAGGCCGACTTGGCCCAACGTAAACGGCGTCGCCTACTTTACGCTGAGGACAGTGCATTCTACCGCAATATGTTGGTGCCGATATTTAAGAGTGCTGGATTTGACGTGACGGTGTGCACGGACGGTGAAGAAGCATATGAGGCGCTGCAGGCAGGTTCGACCTTTGATCTAATCGTTACTGATATTGAGATGCCCGGTATGGATGGGTTCTCGCTCGCTCAATCTGTCAGAGAATTGGCGCACATGGCGGGCACGCCCATTATTGCGCTTTCTTCATATGACGGTCCCAACGTGCAAAGTCGCGCAAAAGAAGTTGGCCTTTTTGACTTTGTTGCAAAAGGGGACAGAGAACACCTTACGCGAGCAGTGAGCCGCGCGATGAGCATGCGGCAGTTGGAGGCAGCATGAGCGAGGAAACCAAAGCGTCAAACGCAATGATTCAGTTGGTAACGCTAAGGATTGGCGGCCAATTGTTTGCGATAAATCTTGAGATGGTGGACGATGTCTTCAAACCTGAACGGTTTACCCCCATCCCGTCGGTGCGTCCTGAAATCGCGGGCATTTTGAACCTGCGCGGGCGCATCATTGTGGCGATCAATACAGACCAACTTTTAGGGTTGCCCCCTATTGAGGCGCCAATTGTTGGGCGGCAGATGGTGAATATCAAATATTTAAACGAATCTTATGGACTTCTCGCAGATAGTGTTGGGGATGTCGTTGCCTATTGTATGGCCGACATTAAACCAAACCCGATCAATCTTGATGGGAATTTGGCGATCTATTGTCAAGGAATCCTAAGGCTCGACGGTGAGCTGATGGCGGTTCTAATGGCAGACAGATTGATCGCGAAAGTTCTTGATCAAGAGGCTGCATAAGCTGCCTGAACGTGCATTTTGAAGGAGAAGCGCAATGAAAACCTGTCTTATTGTCGACGACAGCAGTGTCATTCGCAAAGTTGCCCGCCGCATAATTGAAGACATTGGCTACGATGTTGATGAGGCAGAGGACGGACGCGAAGCGTTTGAAAAATGCACAAAAAGCATGCCGGACACAATCCTAGTGGATTGGAATATGCCGGTTATGACTGGGCTCGAATTTGTCAAAGAATTGCGCAGCTATATTGGTGGTGAGGCTCCCAAAATCTTGTTCTGTACGACGGAAAATGATGTGGGACACATTGCCATGGCCCTTAAGGCAGGTGCCAACGAATATATGATGAAGCCTTTTGATCGGGAAATTATGGAGCGCAAATTCCAGGATCTCGACCAAAAGTAATTTGGGTCGAAAGGAGCGTCCTTATGAAGGCGCGAATGGTGCCCGGGGCAACTGCTCCGTCGGTGCGGGTTATGCTTGTGGACGATTCTGCGGTAATCCGCGGGATTATGCGGCGCTGGATTGATGCGGAACGTGGTTTAGATGTTGTTGGTAGTGCCATTAACGGGCACGAGGCGATCTCTGAGGCTCAGCGTGTGCAGCCCGATGTGATCATACTAGATTTGGAAATGCCCGTTATGTCGGGCATGGACGCTTTGCCCGAACTCAAAACCTTACTGCCCCATGTCAAAATTCTCATTGCGTCCACTTTGACAACCCGTAACGCGCGGGCGTCGCTTGCGGCCATGCGAGCGGGAGCGACGGATTATTTGGCAAAACCTGACGCAGCGGTTTCACGGGAGCATTTTCGTGAACAGCTGTTGGGCAAATTGCGCGCTTTGGGTGGGAGCAAGAACAGCACCGATGGTGCAGCAATTGCAAACGTCGATGGACTTAAAAAATCGAAGCGATGGCAAGGGCAAATGCGTGCGCTAGCCATCGGTGCATCAACGGGCGGGCCACAGGCGCTGAACGAATTGTTTGGTGCATTGTCAGAACAATTCTCAGACTGTGCGGTATTTGTCACCCAACATATGCCCGCACACTTCACCAAGCTACTAGGTGACGATTTGGCTGAACGCATTGGATTGCCTGGTGGTGAGGCCAAAGACGGGGAGCTGGTTGTACCGGGGCGACTTTATATGGCGCCGGGTGGTTTTCACATGCGGATCGTTGAGGAGGCCGGGGCACTGCGCATAGCGCTCGGGGATGATGATGCGATCAATTTTTGCAAACCAGCGGTAGACCCGATGTTTGCAAGCATTGGCACGCATTTTGGCGCGGATTGTGCAGCGGTTGTATTAACCGGCATGGGGAGCGACGGGGCAAATGGGGCGAAACTAGTTCACGAAAAAGGCGGGTTGGTTCTGGCGCAGGATCAGGCCACCAGCACGGTATGGGGCATGCCGGGCGCGGCTGTGGCCGCCGGGGCAGTTGATCAGATGTTGCCATTGGCCAAAATCGGGCCGCGCTTGTTGCAACTTAAGGGATGAGAGAGATTGGGATGCAAGAACATACATATCAAGCCATTGCACGGTTTGTGGCGCAGGAAAGCGGCATTAAACTCTCTGAAGGCAAAGCCTATATGGTGGAAACCCGCTTAACGCCGGTGATGTCGAAATTTGGCATTTCGAGCTTTGAGCATTTGGCCACTCAATTGATGGCCGCAACGGGTGAGTTGCGACAAGCCGTGGTGGACGCAATGACCACCAATGAAAGCTTCTTTTTTCGTGACCGGACGCCGTTTGAATTGTTTGAAAAGGTAATGTTGCCCCGCATGGCGGAAGAAAAACGGGCAAACGGCCAGCCCTTGCGCATTTGGTGCGCGGCGGCGGCAACGGGCCAAGAACCTTATTCGCTTGCGATTTCAGTGTTGGAAAACCAGCGACTTTTGGAAGATATTGATGTTTCCATTTTGGCGACCGACATTTCTCAGGCCGCATTGGCTACCGCCGAAGACGGGCTTTACACACAGTTTGAAGCACAGCGTGGATTGAGTGCGCAACGCTTGATTACGCATTTTGAACAAGAAGGCATCGCTTGGCGTGTGAAACCACAACTGCGCGAATTGATTGAGTTCAAAGAACTAAATTTGTTGAAGAACCTGCATCAGGTGGGGCCGGTGGACATCGTGTTTTGCCGCAATGTGTTGATCTATTTTGATGTCGAAACCAAATGCCACGTGCTAGGTAAAATCAAAAAACAAATCAGCCCCGACGGTTTTTTGATGCTGGGCGCCGCCGAAACGCTAGTTGGGGTGTGTGGCGAATTTTTGCCAACTAGGGAACATCAAAATCTGTTTCAGCCAACCGTTTGACGGGCAACAAAAAAGCCCCGCCAAAATGGCAGGGCTTTGAAATTCGTGTTTGCCGCTAAAAGCCTTATGCGCTTTCAGACAATTCGTTCTCGTCTGGCTCGCGCAGCACATAGCCACGGCCCCAAACGGTTTCGATGTAGTTTTTGCCGCCCGTTGCCGTTGAAAGCTTTTTGCGAAGCTTACAAATAAATACGTCGATGATTTTTAGTTCTGGCTCGTCCATGCCACCATAAAGATGGTTGAGGAACATTTCTTTGGTGAGGGTTGTGCCCTTGCGCAAAGAAAGAAGTTCGAGCATTTGATATTCTTTGCCCGTCAGGTGAACGCGTTGACCGCCAACTTCTACTGTTTTGGTGTCCAGGTTTACAGAAAGGTCGCCAGTATTGATGACCGATTGTGCGTGACCTTTTGAGCGACGAACCACTGCATGAATGCGGGCAACCAACTCGTCCTTATGGAAAGGCTTGGTCATATAGTCGTCAGCGCCGAAGCCCAGGCCGCGAACTTTATCTTCGATGCCAGCAAGGCCAGAAAGAATAAGGATCGGGGTTTGAACTTTTGCCACACGCAAGGTGCGCAACACTTCATATCCGCTCATGTCAGGAAGGTTTAGGTCAAGCAGGATGATGTCATAATCATAAAGCTTACCAAGATCTACGCCTTCTTCGCCTAGATCTGTTGTGTACACATTGAAACTCTCAGATTTGAGCATCAGCTCAATACTCTGCGCTGTTGCGCTGTCGTCCTCAATCAGGAGTACCCGCATGTCGTTCCCCTTGTCCTTGTTCCGTCATGGAACCTACGTGGTGCAGCCCAACATCAGCGCACCAGTTAATGAATCCTACTGGATATGAATCAACCCTAGTGAGAAATAGTTAACAAAGTTTAATTCAGTTCCGCAATATGCACTGAACAACTTTCTTCATTTAGTTTAAGTTATTGATATATATGTAAAAAATGGTGGTTACCAACTTAATAATTTAGTTTAAGAAAAGGTTTCAACCGACTCTTTCGACTCGTTGAATTACATGTCACTGAATGTGTTTTGAAATGGAAGCGGGAGAAGATTTTTTTTCGCTTGAACTGTGAAAATAGTGCGTTTCCGTAAAGGAATCGTTAGCATTAACCGAATCAAAAGGATTGAAAGCGCTTTGGAATCACTAATTGCCGATATTGACGCGATGGATGCCGTTGAGGTGTTTGGCCGGGTGAAAACCGTCCAAGGGCTGTTGGTTGAGGTTATCGGCCCAGTGCGCGAACTGCGCGTGGGTGGTCGTGTGGCAATTGAAACACGGCTTGGCAGTAACCTAATGTGCGAAATCGTGGGCTTTGAAAACGATCATGCGCTTTGCCTGCCATTTGGAGCGCTTGAAGGGGTTCGGCTGGGCTGTAAGGCGATTTTTTATTCGCATGGTGGTACCGCTCAACCGTCAGATGATTGGCTTGGTCGCGTTATTGATGCGAACGGCGACCCGATTGATGGGGGGGCACCAATTCTAAAAGGTGCGGACCATTATCCCTTGCGAGCTTCACCACCGCCTGCGCATGAACGTGCGCGTGTTGGGCCGCCAATTGATTTGGGCGTGAAAATTCTCAATACGTTCACCACCTGCTGCGACGGACAGCGGATGGGCATTTTTGCGGGTTCTGGTGTTGGTAAATCGGTTTTAATGTCCATGCTGGCGCGTAACACAGATGTTGATGTGGCGATTATTGGGCTGATCGGTGAACGGGGCCGGGAAGTTCAAGAATTTATTGAAGATAATTTGGGCCCCGAAGGGCTTAAGCGCGCGGTGATTGTTGTGGCCACATCGGATGAACCGGCATTGATGCGTCGGCAAGCCGCCTATATGACCCTCACACTCGCTGAATATTACCGCGATAGGGGTAAGCGTGTCTTATGTATGATGGACAGCTTGACCCGATTTGCCATGGCGCAACGCGAAATTGGCTTGGCCACGGGGGAACCGCCCACCGCCAAAGGTTATCCACCAACGGTTTTTGCAGAATTGCCAAGATTATTGGAAAGAGCTGGGCCGGGACTAAAAAATTCTGGTTCTGTTACCGGACTTTTTACCGTTTTAGTGGAAGGTGATGATCATAATGAGCCAATTGCAGATGCCGTTCGCGGTATTTTAGATGGGCACATTGTAATGGAAAGGGCGATTGCCGAGCGGGGAAGGTACCCGGCGGTGAATGTTTTGAGGTCCATTTCGCGCACCATGCCGGGCTGTGTTCCGGAAGAATATCGGCCCGTTTTGGCCAAGGCGCGCGAATATATGTCAGTATTTGCTGACATGGAGGAATTGATTCGCTTGGGGGCCTATCGGTCTGGATCAGATCCTAAAGTGGACACGGCCATTTCCATTGCGCCGCAGTTGGACGCGTTTTTGTCTCAACTGCAAGATGAGCAGGTGAGCCTTGAAGAAGGGTATAACCAGCTTGCACAAATTGTCGCCAGTGTAGAAGGCGGCGGGGAATGACGACTTGGTTGGGTAAGGAGTACAAGTCATGAAATCACGCAATGAGTCTCTCATTCGCTTGAGAAAATTTACGGTCGATGAAAAACGTCGCGCCGTAACACAGATTGAAATGATGGTTGCCGATTTTGAACGCATGGCAGCCGAATTGGATCAGCAAATTGAAATCGAACACCAAAAAACCGGCATCACTGATGTTGGCCATTTTGCCTATTCGACATTTGCCAAAGCTGCGGCTGATCGGCGCGATAATCTAACAGCTTCTGCGGATGAAATGCGCATGAAGTTGGAAGCAGCTCAAGACGAGTTGGCCGAGTCAGTTGAAGAGCTGAAAAAGATTGAACTGCTCGATGCACGCGAACACGCGCGTGAAGCGGCAGAAGAAACCAAGCGAGATCAGGCGGAGATGGACGAAATCGCCCTCATGCGCCGACATCGCAAATAGGTTCGTCTAAGCTGTTTGCTTAGCTCACTTACCCTGGAATTTTAAGAGGTTGCATACCACATGGTATGCGGCCTTTTTGGGGGTGTGGGGATGTTGGTTGTTGTGGCAACTTTGACAGCAAATCCTTAGCCCAAAACGTAATCCTACTCACCGGTGACAAAGCGAAAACATCGTCTGCAAATTCAATTGAATGATGGCATTTCGCGCTAGCGATACACAGTTTGAATGTGATAAATGTTGGCGGCTATTTCGTCAGGTTGAAGAGCATGTCCGAATTTTTGTTGTTCTTTGTCATAGGTTTTTTTGCGCAGGCTGTAGATGGCGCCTTAGGCATGGCTTATGGCGTGATTTCGTCAACGGTCCTGATTGCAACAGGTGTTTCGCCCGCTCAGGCATCGGCTGCAATCCATACGGCG
Source organism: uncultured Maritalea sp. (assembly GCF_937139385.1). Classification (NCBI taxonomy): domain Bacteria; kingdom Pseudomonadati; phylum Pseudomonadota; class Alphaproteobacteria; order Hyphomicrobiales; family Devosiaceae; genus Maritalea; species uncultured Maritalea sp. The sequence goes on from NZ_CAKZPW010000010.1 coordinate 11,097, forward strand.
GAGATGTTTACGACTGCTGCATCCGGTGGTTCGCATCTGTACAATAAAAATGTCGACTGGAAACTCTTTTGGCGCCTCACGCCGTTTGGCATTTTGGGCGGTGTTCTAGGTGCCTATGTCCTCACATCTATAGATGCTACCGCAGCTAAACCATTTGTGACCACATATTTGGCCATTATCGGTGTATATCTGCTGATCCGTTCATTCATGAAAATTCCATCCAAGCCAGTACCTGCGTCGGTTGTTGCGCCACTTGGATTCGTAGGTGGTTTTCTTGACGCTGCGGGCGGCGGTGGCTGGGGGCCTGTGGTTACCACGGGTCTGCTTGGCGCTGGCGGAACACCGCGATACGTTGTCGGCACAGTAAATGCAGCTGAATTCTTGATCACGTTTTCGGTTTCTTTGACCTTCCTTTTTGCTCTGGTATTTGGACATTGGGACGCTGCAGATGGACTTGGAACAATGTTATTGCCAGTTGCGGGATTGATCGCTGGCGGCGTATTTGCCGCCCCCTTGGCGGCGATCTTTGTACGTCACATCCGCGAAGATTGGCTTTTGCGCATTATCGGGTCTCTCATTTGCAGCATCGCAACATACCAAACCGTGCGTTATTTTGTCTAAACGTTCGCTCATTGGAAAAAACCTGCAATCCAGCATCTAATTGTTTGGAAAAACGTTGAGGTCAGATGTTTCCCAATGATGATGATTTATCTATATTCAACGTCGTCATGCAGAAGAAAACGGTTTGGCAGCTAATTGGTTTTTCCAGATCTAAAGGCCTCAATGCGCATCAACGACCAAATCACGCTTGCCGATTGGGAACTGTCTGAACAGTTCACGCGGGCTAGTGGGCCGGGCGGGCAGAATGTGAATAAGGTGAGCACCGCAGTTGAATTGCGGTTTGAGGCGGAAAGATCTCCGAATTTGACAGACCCAATAAAACGGCGGTTGAAGCGGTTGGCCGGACGGCGTTGGACGCTTGAAGGGGCAATTGTGATTTTTGTGCAGGACACACGATCCCAAGCGCGCAACCGCGAGATTGCACGAGAACGATTGGCGGAGTTGATCCTGAAGGCGGTGGAAAAGCCAAAATTTCGGGTGAAGACCAAACCGACGCGGGGTTCTGTGAAACGCCGTTTGGTGGCCAAAAAGGTGCGTGGTGACGTGAAGAAACTGCGCGGAAAAGTTGAAGAATGATGGCTTTGCCTATTTGAGTTTAGGTGAGGGGCCGGAGCAACGCGCCAGCCCATTTCGCCCACGGTTTTTTCGTTTATCCCACTTGCGCGTTGTGGAGCCCGGCATAGACCCCGTCGTGCGCCAACAATTCATCGTGGCTGCCTTGCTCAACTACCCCTTTTTCGGTGACCACAATAATTCTGTCGGCCTTGCGGATAGTGGCAAGACGGTGGGCCACCACCAGTGTGGTGCGGCCCTTGGAGAGTTCGGCCAGCGCGCTCTGGATTTGTTTTTCAGTTGCGGTGTCGAGCGCTGACGTGGCCTCATCCAAAATCAGGATGGGTGGGTTTTTAAGAAATATACGCGCGATTGAAAGACGCTGTTTTTGCCCACCTGAAAGGCGGATGCCGCGCTCACCCACAAGTGTGTCCCACCCTTTGCTCAAACTATCCACAAAGTTGGCAAGGGAAGCCTTTTGAATGGCGATACGGATTTCTTCGTCGCCAGCACCAAGTCGGCCATAGGCGATGTTTTCCTTGATGGTGCCGGCGAACAGAAACACTTCTTGCGCCACTACGCCGATTTGTTGGCGCAAAGAGCTTTGGGTGAATTGCTGAATGTCGGTGCCATCAATGGTGATTTCTCCGCTATCCACTTCGTAGAAGCGGGGCAAAAGAGCGCAAATGGTTGACTTGCCCGCCCCTGAGGGCCCCACAAGTGCGACGGTTTCGCCATGTTTGATGGAAAGATCTAGGCCTGTGAAAACGCGTGCGTCTTTGCCGTAAGAAAAGCTGACATTGTTGTAGTTGATATCGCCTTTAAGATGATCGACATCAATCGCGTCTGGTGCGTCCACAATGTCGGGCTGGGTATCCATTAACTCAAGAAAGCGGCGAAAGCCTGCGATGCCGCGAGGGTAAAGATCGAGCATGGCGTTGAGTTTTTCAATTGGGCGCACAAAGATACCAACGATAATGAGAAACCCCACGAATTCGCCGCTGGTTAATTGTCCGGTGGTGACGAAGTAGCTGCCGGCCACCATTACCACCAATTGCATAAAGCGGATGGCAAAATATGAGATCGCCCATGACCGGGTCATATAGTTGTATGCTTGCAGTTTGATGGTTCGATATTCGGCCGAGGTATTGCGAAATTGGCTTTGCTCATGTTCCTCATTGGCAAATGCTTTGACCAATCGTGTGCCGCCTACGCTTTCTGCAATGCGGGTATTTATTTCACCTATTTGGGCGAACAGTGAGCGATAGTTGGCGGTCATTGATCGGCCATATTTTGCCAAAAGCCAGGTGATCAGCGGGGTAACCGCCCCCGTGATCAGAGCCATTTCCCAACTGATAAAAAACATGATGGCCAAAGCGCCAGCGAAAGTCATTAAAGCAATGAAGACGTCTTCCGGGCCGTGGTGAGCGACTTCCCCGATATCATCCAAATCCTTGGTGACATGGGTGATGAGCTTGCCCAGTTTGGCGTGGTCAAAAAAGCGAAAGCTGAGCTTTTGTAGATGGTCAAACGCCTCATTGCGCATGTCTGTTTCAATATTGATGCCAAGCTTGTGGCCCCAATAAGAGACGATGGCAATTAGGCATGTATTAAGAACATAGACCCCCAGCAGAACTGCCGCGACGGTGGCGATGAGTGGCCAATCGCCACTTGGTAGGAGTTGATCCACAAACAACATGATGGCCAAGGGGAACAAAAGTTCCAAAACTCCAGACGCGATCGCGCAGCCAAAATCTAAGAAAAACAATCGTTTATGAGGGAGGTAGTATGAAAAAAAACGTTTCAGCATAATAGGTCCGAGCAAATGCGGGGGAAGTATGGATGAAAGCTCGGTTCAGAAGCTGAGGTAAAAATAAGCACGAGGCAGTCTGTTGCGCAACATGGTTGCGCTTTGGTTTTTGGTGAAACAGCGACTTTTGCGTATTGGCGTGTCCAAAATACATCAACTTGACAGCTCCATTGATTCGATATATCTAGAATTATAGAAATATATATGGAGCGCGTGATGACAATAGAGATAACACAAGCAGCGCAAGCGTTTGCAGCGATGGGATCAGAGCCTCGCTTAGAGGTTTTGATGTGTTTGGTGCGGGCAGGCAACAAGGGCTTGTTGGTGGGCGATATTCAAGAACGCACAGGCATTCCCGCTTCAACGCTTAATCACCACCTCAAGTTCATGACCGGTGCGGGCATTGTGCGGCAGGAAAAAGAGGGCCGCAGCATCCATAATTTTGCCCAGCTGGATCAGCTCGAAGAGCTTGCGGGTTTCATCATCAATCAATGTTGTGCCGATGACC
>NZ_CAKZPW010000011.1:0-17228 GCF_937139385.1 uncultured Maritalea sp.
ATTGGTCTTTTCGGCAAGAACCTGAATGGGTGCCAACCCAGCGAACGGATAGTCAGCCAAAATTGTTGCACTTAGCTTCCGCTCGTTGGCGGTAAACTCTCCCGCTCGCTCTGCAATTTGCACTCGCACTGTCATATAGCCCCTCCGATGACGATCACTATTTCACATGAAAATAATTCGTCAATATGTTTTTTTGTATTGACTTTGAAAAATATTTATCAAAGTCTAGCAGCAACCAACATGGTGGGGGAGAGTAAATGATCACAGCACCAATGCGCCACATCCTTTTTGCAACTGGCGCGATCATTTTGTTGATAGCAGCCATTGCTGCCATTGCGCTTGCAGGCGGCAGTGCGATCGAGCGCACGGTTATTGTGTTCTTGGTCTCATTGATTGCCGTGGCTGGCATGGGCGTTTACAGCGGCAATAGCGGCATCTTGAGTTTTGGCCACGTTGGTTTTATGGGCATTGGCGCTTATTGCGCCGCACTGCTCACCCTACCCGTACCCCTAAAAACAGCAACCCTGCCGAATTTGCCAGTCTGGCTGGCAAGTGTTCAGCTGGACTTTGTGTCAGCGACAATTGTTGCGCTCATCTTGGTGGGAATAGTTGCCGCAATCGTTGGTCTTGCTATTGGACGTCTAGAAGGCTCCGCCGCGACAATTTCCACTCTGGGACTGCTGATTATCATTCATGGAGTAACCATTGGCTGGCGCGACGTCACGCGGGGCGCTCAGACCTTTTTTGGCGTGCCAAGAGAAACAACGCTATTCGCCGCGGTCATTGCCTGCATTTTGGCACTCGTTGTTGCCAGAATTTACCGAGATTCAATATCGGGATTGCGCCTACGCGCAGGGCGAGACAATGCGATCGCTGCCAATGCAATAGGTATCGATATTCAAAAAGAGCGTCTCATTTCATTTGTTCTAAGCGCGATGATTATGGCGCTTGCAGGTTCTCTTCTTGCACATTTTTTGGGGGCATTTAGTCCCAAAAAGTTCTATTTCACCGATACCTTTTTTCTGCTTTCAATGTTGATTGTTGGCGGCATGTCAACCGTAACGGGTGCCTTAACCGGCGCATTTGTGATTACCTTCATCACCGAGGTTTTGCGTAGGCTTGAAGGCGGATTTTCGCTCTTTGGGCTTGAGATCCCGACCATTTTTGGCACCACCCAAATTGGCATTGGACTGATTATTCTGTTCGCGATGTTCAAAAAGGCCGATGGTCTGGCCGGGTTGAAAGAATGGGAAGAGCGCATATTTGCACGCGAAGTGAAGCCGCCAGAGGCTGCAAATCAATTGCCCGAGAAAGAGGCCGCGCCCGAGCTCGTTGCACAAGATCTTATTATGAAATTTGGCGGTTTGGTCGCGGTGAATAATGTTTCACTCGAGATCAAGTCCGGCGAGATCTTTGGCCTGATTGGCCCAAATGGCTCGGGCAAAACCACGGTGATGAACATATTGTCTTGCGTTCTTACGCCAACCTCTGGAAGCGTTTTGCTCGATGGAAATGACCTTGTTGGCCGTCAATCTAACGAGATGGCGGATTTGGGCATCGCTCGTACGTTTCAAAATATCCGACTGTTCCCCGAGCTGACCGTTTATCAGAATGTTTATGTTGCGGCCCTTTCGACCAAAGGTGGGCGCGACGCGAAGACACGCACATATAACGCGTTGGAGCGCTTGGGCATGTTGGGCCGTGCCAATGAAGATTCTGGTACCTTGTCATATGGCGATCAGCGCCGCGTCGAAATTGCACGTGCCCTTGCGTGCCAGCCCTCGCTTTTGTTCTTAGACGAACCTGCGGCGGGCATGAACCGCGAAGAAACCGACCAACTCATGGAAACGCTGCGCCAGCTTTGCGCAGATTTGGGGATCGGTATCTTGCTCGTCGATCACGACCTGAAACTCATTAACCAGCTTTGTGACCGTGTTGCGGTCTTAAACGAAGGCAAAAAGATTGCTGAGGGGACACCAGAAGAAGTCCGAAACAACCCAGCTGTCATTGACGCATATTTGGGGCGTTCAGCTTAGGCGCCCACTAAAAAAAGGAGAGGAAATATGAATAAGGTAATTGTGGCAGGTGCCGCTTTAGCCGTGGCCATGACGGGCACGACATTCGCTGATACCCTAAAAATCGGCGTCGCAACGTCTCAAACCGGTGGCCTTGCAACCTATGATGGTCCAGTGATTGAAGGGCTAAAACTGGGGGTCGACGAGATTAATGCCGCAGGAGGTATCGGTGGCACGTTAATAATCGAGTTGGTTCAAAAGGACGTGCGTTCTGATGCTGCGCAAACAGCAATTGCAGCGCAGGAATTGGTCGATGAAGGTGCGAAAGTGCTGATTTTGCCTTGCGATGCTGACCCCGCGTTGGCCGCAATATCTGTCGTTTCCAGTGCTGAAGTCCCGGCCATATCCACATGTGCTTCTTCGCCTACTCTTCCCATGATTGGCGGTGATTACATGTTCGCCAACTTCCCGGGCGACAATGTGCAAGCAACCGTTTCGGCGCAATGGGCGTATGATCAAGGATTGGAAACGGCATACATCGTCTACTCACCAGATTCACAATATACATCCATGCCACTCTACTTCGCGGATGTTATGCAGGCTCTTGGTGGTGAAGTAATCGGCAAGGATACTTACACACTTGGCCAACAGGATTTCTCTGCAATTGCGACCCGCATCGCCAATATGGACCCACAGCCAGACGTGGTGATGACATCAGCATATGAGCCAGATTTCCCATCGTTCATCAAGGCGCTGCGCGCAGCAGGCGTAACAAGCCAAGTCATCGGATCCGACGGTATCGACAGTCCAACAACCTTTGCAATTGGGGCAGCCGCTGATCAATTGGTATTTACCACAGCCGGACACCCAACTGAAAACAGCCCAATGGCTGCGTTTGATGCCAAATATGAGGCAACTTATGGCAAAGAATCCCAAACAGTGTTCAACGCGATTGGCTATGACCTTGCAAAAGTGATTGAAGCCGCGAGTTTGGCCGCAGGGCCTGATGCAGACTCAAAAGCACTGCGCGATGCGATTGCAAATCTTGAAAATGTACAAGGGGCGACCAGCCTGATCACCTACAAGGGCACCAACGGCATGCCAGTGCGTGAGGTGACATTGATTGGTGTGACGAATGGGGAGCGCAAGCTGATCGGTCAGCCTTCACCAAACCCTGCCATCATCCCTGCACCTCGAATGCAATAAGGCTAGGAGAAACCAAAATGGGTCAACCGCTTTTACAAGTCCGTTCGCTTGATGTGCGCTATGGTGCCGTGCAAGCGGTTGACGGGATCAACTTTGATGTTGAGCAGGGCGAAATCGTCGCCCTGCTTGGCGCCAACGGCGCAGGCAAATCTTCAACACTCAATGCTTTGGTTGGCCTGGTGCCAACATTCAGCGGTGAAGTGATTTTTGAAGACAACAATATAACAAACATCCGCCCCGAAATGCTGCCCGGACTTGGCATGACACTTTCGCCAGAAGGGCGGCGCGTTTTTGACACGCTAAGTGTCGCTGAGAATTTGCAAATGGGAGCATTTGGACTACGGGATCCGAATGAAATCGGCGCGGCGTGGGACCGCGTTTTCGACCTGTTCCCGATTTTGGCTGAGCGACGAAACCAATTTGCCGGCACGCTTTCGGGCGGACAACAGCAAATGCTGGCCGTTGGGCGGGCGCTCATGAGCAACCCGAAAATGCTGTTGCTGGATGAGCCTTCACTTGGTCTGGCACCAAAAATTATTGAACAAATCTTTGAATTGATCAAAACGCTGAACGATCAGGGTGTGACAATTCTGGTGGTGGAACAAAATGTCTCCATGGCCTTGGACATTGCGCATCGTGCTTACGTTTTGGCCAATGGAACGGTTGCAACTTCGGGCGCAGCTGAGGAATTAGCCGAGAGCTCAAATCTACAGAATGCTTATTTAGGGGGCGCGTGAGATGGATCTATTTTTACAACAAACCGTCAATGCGTTTGCACTGGGCGGCACTTATGCGCTCTTGGCATTGGGGTTGGCGGTCGTGTTTTCAATCATGGGGCTAATCAATTTTGCCCATGGTGAGTTGATGACAATCGCTGGCTACACGCTTATGTATTGCGGCCTCGCGGGAATATCTTTTGTTTTTGCCGTACCACTTGCCTTATTGGCGTCCATGCTTGCTGCCGTCCTTATGGAGCGAATTGCATTTCGTCCGGTGCGCAATAGCTCGGGCGCCACCATGTTGGTCACCAGTTTCGCGGTGGCAATGATCTTACAGGTTCTTTTTCAGAACTTCATTTCCGTTCGATCGCAAGCCGTCAACATTCCCGACGTCATATCTGGCAGCATCCTAATTGGCGGCATGGTGATTGGCACCAACAAGCTCTTGGCAATTGTTTCGACTATCGTGATGCTGGTGCTTTTAGATCGATTTTTATCCAAGCAAAAATACGGCATTGCTATGCGTGCTGCAGCTGAAGATTTTGCGGTTGCACGGCTCATGGGCATCAGGGCCAATACGGTGATCGCCGGCGCCTTTGCAATTTCAGGATTGCTCGCAGGTGTTGCCGCCATTTTATGGGTGAGCCAGCGCGCCTCTGTCGATCCATTGATGGGGTTCACCCCGGTTCTCAAAGCCTTCATCGCTGCCATTTTGGGTGGGCTGGGTAGTCTGCGCGGCGCGGTTGCCGGTGGGTTTTTGCTTGGCTTTATCGAGATTTATCTTGCAGCATTTTTACCCGCAGAATTGCAGGAATTCCGAGACCCAATCGGTCTTGGTATTGTTGTACTTGTATTGGTGATGCGCCCAAATGGGCTGTTGCCTGCAGCCTCGTTAAAAGCGGAAAAAGTGTAGGAGATTTCAATGCAGCAACAAAGCGGCTTGCAGCGTCTCCTTGGTGGCGCTGATCCAGACCCGATTGACTTTTTTAACCCTCAGGGCCAGGCAGACGTGTTGTTGGTTTGTGAACATGCAGGCCAATATATACCTCAAAGACTTGAAGGGCTGGGCTTAAAAAAGGCGGATTTGGACAAACATATCGGCTGGGACATCGGCGCTGCAGCGCTTACCAAAGCACTTGCAACACGCTTAAACGCGCCGGCAATCTTGCAGCGATATTCGCGCTTGGTGATTGATTGCAATCGCCCGCCAAATGCCCCGGACGCCATGCCCGAAATGGCTGACAATATATTGATACCGGGCAATAAAAACCTTTCTCCCATTGAAGAGAAATTGCGCGCCGAAGAGATCTTTTGGCCGTTTCATCATGGAGTTGATCAAGCAATTAGTTCGAAACAATTTCGACTTGTTCTTTCCATTCACAGTTTCAACCCAGTGCTGGGCGCTGTGCCGCGCCCTTGGCCGTTGGCCTTTTTGTTTCGGGGCGACGCACAGACACCAGAAAAATTGGCTGCAGCGATCAGCAAAGATCAGCCCAACATTTCAATTGGGATGAACCAGCCCTATCAAATCGATGACGAAAGTGATTGGTTTGTTCCAAGGCACGGCGAATTGAACAATATTCCACATTCATTGATCGAAGTGCGAAATGACCAGATTAGTGACAAAATCGGACAGAATTTTTGGGCCGACCAGCTGGCCCACGCCGTCACACAACTAATGGAAGACTAAAAATGAAAACACTTTCTCGAAACATACCTTTGCAACCTGATCAGTCCGGCCTCTTGTTTGTCGATGTTCAGAACTTCGCTGCAAAACGTGATGGTGGCGAATTCAAGAAATTGAGCGATACAGAGTTTGAAAAAGACTATGGCTGGTTCTTTGGGCAAATGGCTGAACATGTGATCCCCAATATGCAAAAGTTGCAGGCCGCGTTTCGCAAGAAACAAATGGAAGTTTTGTACACAACGATTGAAAGCTTGACACTTGATGGCCGTGATAGGTCGTTGGATTACAAGATAACCGGCTTCAATGTGCCAAAGGGATCTTGGGACGGTAAGGTTATCGACGAACTAATGCCTGACGAAAACGAGATTGTGTTGCCCAAGTCTTCCTCGTCGGTTTTTATCTCAACGCATATTGATTACGTTTTGCGAAACCTAGGCGTGAAACAACTGGTTATTTCGGGCATCATCACCGATCAATGCGTTGAAAGTGCAATTCGAGACGCTTGTGATCTTGGCTATTTGGTGACCCAAGTTACAGATGCTTGCGCGACCTATACCTCTGAGCGACACGCAAATTCAATAAACACGATCAAAGGATATTGTCGACAAGTCACAACTCAAGAATTGCTTAGTGAGCTTGGTTAAGTCAAACGGCTTAGAACTTTACCTCAATAACCAAAACAGTGAATTGTTGTTGCAATATGCTATCAACCTAATTTGGCGTGGCCCGAAAAACGGAGTACGACTTGTTGGTCAATTGGGTCAAAACGTGTGGCGTTCCGCATTGCTTTCTGAGCGTCACACGAACCGGACGCAACCGTCATAGCGGATACTAAAACCAGCACCGCAAAGTTGCCTGCCAAGCATAGAGTTTGAACGCGTTTGTTCTGGTCGGTGATAAAATGCATCCCTTCTTGCACGAGCAAATTGCGCACCAAGCTAGAATAACTCTCACAATCAATGCGGCGCTAAAGTTTCAGACCATTAAGAATAAACGATTGCAGTGATCGGATTGAGGTTTCGTCAATTGTGCTCTGCTCCAGGTTGCGAATGCCGCGCCCTTCTAGCGTATCCAACATCATGAAGGCGATCGTGGATAAATCATCATATGAAGCGAAAACTCTGAGTTTTATCCCTTTGTTGAGGCAACTGACGAGGGCGTCAACCAACCTGGTCCGGTTTTTCCCAAACACATCAGAGATCATCGGGTTGCGTATTGCTTCGGTCAAAATCTCAACCCCCAGCAGCGCATTTTCGGGATGCGAGATGTAGATCGCATATTCATAGATGAACTGTTCGAGTGCGGCTAAAGGGTCATTAGGCTCAACAAGCAATTCTATGAAATGGCCTGTTTCTTCAACTTCAATCTCGGCAATGAATGCCAAGACGTCTTCTTTTCCTTTGAAGTGATTGTAAAGATTGCCAAGACTGACGCCAGCCTGTTTGGCAATATCGCGCACGCCTGTCTGATGATATCCGCGCTCCAAAAAACAAGTGACTGCTGCTTCAACAATTTCGATCTTGCGGGGATGAACTGGCTTTTCTTTTTCAGGCATATACTTGACATCTCGAGTTCTAAAAACTAAATAGTGAACGATCGTTCGTTCATATTCATGGGCGAGCTAAACTGAAAGGGGAAATTCAGGCTAGTGGCTCGTGGTGGGGGCAAATCAGCGCACCTTTGTTTCAATGGTTCTTCCCTGCGTCCCAAAACAATTCCAGTGACCATAAGTTCTAACAAGCAAACGTATGCCACAGCAAGAAGTCAAACCGTTGTCGACAGTTAAGAGTTGTTTCTGCTTCCTCAAGTCCACTCAGGATTTCCAAACCCAACAGAGCTGGCAAGACGGGAAACAGATGAGAAACGCATTCTTTTCGGCTGAAGGGACGTTTGGTTAAACACGGGGATGCGGTTTTTGCCAGCGACACTGGCAAAACAAATTGAGCGCGAAAAAGGCAAACGTGATTAGCCAGCCCAACAAGGCGTGTATTCGAGAAAAACTTCTGCAAAAAAGGGAAGAATTCGGTGATTTCAATATTACAGAAACGGTGGGTTTGGATTGTTCTTTCACTAACGGTCTTGATCATCGTAACGCTCTACGTTTTTTCGCTGGAGGATGAAGTGGAAGTCCTAAAAGTCGAGCGCGACATTTCGCTGCAAATTGTCTCTGTTGAACAGATACATCCGATTGATCAGGTTGCTCAGGTCCGCGTTTTCGCTGAAGTTAGCCCGCAATGGAATGCGCAAATTCGCAGCTCCGTTTCTGGTCGAATAATAAAGGTATATAATGCGGCGCTAGAAGGCTCGCGTGTCTCAAAAAATGAACCGCTTTTCGAAATTGAAAAAAACCAATATCAAGCAACGCTTGCAAGTGCGGAGCAAATCCTTGCCCAAGCAAAACTCGACTTATGGCGCGCCAAAAACGCAACACAATTAGCGCGAAACCAATTTGAACGCGACGGGAGCTCCCCACCCAATGATCTCGCATTAAAAATCCCAGAGTTAGATATTGCGGAGAAAACGGTTGTCGCGGCCAAGGCACAACTCAATGTCGCACGGATGCAACTCTCAGACACCACCATTTCAGCGCCGTTTTCGGGGTTTGTTGCGCAAAGGCAAGCCAGTTTAGGACAATCAGTATCCGTGGGCGAGACACTTGTGCTTTTGCAGGACGACAGTCATTTCGAAATGGTGGTTGAATTGGATCGAAAAAATTGGGATCTGCTTGACCACCCCATAGAAGGGCAGACCACGCAATTGCTGGATGATCAAGGAAACTTGGTTGGTAGCGCAACCATACGCCAGAGTGGTGGGTATCTTGACAAGAACACGCGACAGTACCGCGTGTTTTTGAGCGTTAATCCGCAAGGCGACACTTCGGTCCTTGCAGGAGAGTTTTTACAAGCATCGTTTGACGGTCGCTTGTTGAATGGCGTCCTGGACTTGTCAGCGGACTCAATGACAAGGGAAGGGTACGTCTGGCATGTCGATCAGGAAGACCTGCTGCAACGCCTAACGCCAAAAATCCTTTTTCGAAAACACGATCGGATATTCATCCAAGCCCCAGCCCAGGGCGATACTTGGCGAGTTGTCAAAACTCCGCTGGCCAGCTTTTTGCCCGGACAGCCAGTGGTTGCGAATGGAAATTAGAATATGCATAGTTTGACATCGTGGTTTATCCGCAACCCGGTTGCTGCCAATTTACTCATGGCGTTGATCTTGTTCCTTGGTGGTATGACTTTGGTTTCAATGCGGATCGAAGGTTTTCCGCGGATACCCGCAGAGAGTGTTCAAATCTCAACAACCTATGCCAACGCGACGGCGCAGCAGGTGAGCGAGCTTGTCACACACCGCATCGAGCAGTCGCTAGAAGGTCTGGAGGGCGTCAAAGAGATTAGGTCACAATCCTCGCAAGGGTTTAGCTTTGTGTCCGTAAGGCGAGCCGGCGGTCAAGACTTGCAAAAACTCCTGGATAAGGTCCGCCTGCGGATCGACGCTATTTCGGATCTGCCAAGTGAGGCACGATCACCGGTGATTGAGGCATCCGGTTTCGACTTCCCCGCACTTTACGTCAATCTGTATGGCTACACGGACCCCGCAACATTGCAGACGCTGGCTCGTCGCCTCAAAGAGGAGTTATTGGCAAAACCAGAACTGTCTCGGTTGAAAATCTGGGGTATTGTTCCTCAAGAGCTGCATATTGAAGTTGAACCAGAGAAACTGCGCCAGCTCAATGTTACCACGACAAATATTGTCGATGCTATCCAATCAAACTCGCTGAACTTTCAAGCCGGCTCGCTTCGTACATCAGGTGGGAACATTTTGTTGCGCGCTGACGATCGAGCAAGATATGTCAGCGATTTTGAAAACATTCCTGTGATCGAGCGCGAAGGCGGCTCTCGTGTTTTGTTGGGTGATATTGCTCACATCAGCGACGCTTTTGTTGAAGGTGACTTCTTGTTTCGATTGAACGGCAAAAACACAGTCGGCATGGAAGTATTGATCGGCCAAAAAGAAAACTTGCTTAAGGTCGCAGATGTGGTCAAGCGAACGGTGGCAGATTTTACACCTCAATTGCCTCCAAACGTTAACATCACCGTTTGGGGAAACAGCTCCAACTATATTTCTGATCGATTGGCGTTGCTTCGATCCAACGGTGTTCAAGGTTTGGCCTTGGTGGCATTAATACTGTCGATTTTTCTAAACGTTCGTTTGGCGTTTTGGGTGGCTATGGGCATACCGATTTCTGTCCTGGGCGCAATAGCTGTGGCGGGCTCGAAATGGGTTGATTATTCGCTCAATGATGTCACTACCTTTGGTTTGATCATCGCCCTAGGAATTCTGGTGGATGATGCCGTTGTGGTGGGGGAAAGCGTTTTTGAGGAGCGGGGCAAAACCAAAGACCCGATAAAAGGCACTGAAGCGGGTGTGCAAAAAGTTGCTACGGCCACCGTTTTTGGTGTGTTGACCACCATCGCTGCGTTTTTCCCTATGTTGCTTATTGATAATCCACTGGGCAAAGTTTTGGCTGGATTTTCAGGGGTAGTAATTCTGGCTCTTGTGTTTTCGCTTATTGAAAGCAAGTTCATTTTGCCCGCGCATTTAGCCCATATCAGAATTGGTGAGCCGGGCAAATCGTTGCCGGCTCGAATGTGGTCCAAAGTGCAATCCATCGCACAATTTGCATTGTTTTGGTTCCGGGACAATATCTACTACCCCATGCTAGTGGCTGCGGTTCATCATCGTTATGCAGCGCTGGTGATGTTCATTTCGGCAGCTGTTTTGGGGCTTGGCCTCGTGGCAAATGGAAAAATCAAACTTGTTTTCTTTCCAGACGTGCCAGGGCAAGTGATCACTATAAACTTGAAAATGGACGCCCGAGCGCCCTTTACGCTGACTAGAGATAATGTGGCGCATATTGAGAAAATCGGCGATGAGCTTAATGACGAATACAAAGTACAGTACGAACTTGATGAGGTTCCGAACCGTACAACATTCGTATTGATTTCTAGCGCAAATGAGGCGCAAATCTTTGCAGAACTCAGTCCCGTTGCCGAACGTCCGGGGGTCAAAATTTTAGACATGTTGCGTGAATGGCGCAAACGGGTTGGCCAGGTTGAGGGCGCGGTGGAATTGCAGTTTTCTGGCGCCGAAGAACTGGGCGGCGGGTTTAGATTAGATCTTCGGTCAAAAGACGCGCAGCTTCTCGGCATTGCCAGCAAAGAACTGCGCGAATACCTGGGCAATATTGAAGGTGTGAGCAATGTGCGGGATTCGTTACAGGGTGGGCAGCCTGAGCTGCGATTAAGGGTTCGGCAGGAGGCGAGAAGTTTGGGTTTCACTGCGCAAACACTCGCGACCCAAATCGGCCAAAACTTTGGCGGTGCCCACGTTCAGCGCATTCTGCGCGAGGGAAATGAGGTCAAGGTGCTCGTGCAAAATGCCAAAACTGCTCGTGATACAATCGATGATCTTTTGAAATCGGAGTTGCGTTCGACAAATGGACAATGGGTGCCATTGACAACAGTCGCAACAATAGAAGGGTCTTACGTTTCTGGCTCGGTAAGCCGAACCAACGCCAAGCTCTCTAATACAGTTGCTGCCTCTATTGACCGATCCATTGTTTCGCCATCCGAAGTTGGTCAAGCGGTAAGCCGTGATATTATCAAGGTGTTTGCAAAAAAATATCCCTCCGTTACCGTGTCATCTGGTGGTGAACTAGAAGAAATGGGGGAAATACAAGACGGCTTGGTACGGGCCCTGCTTATCGCATCTGTTCTCATTTACGTGCTTCTTGCCGTTCCGCTAAAAAGCTATTGGCAGCCACTCGTCATTTTGGCCATTGTCCCGTTTGGATTTGTTGGCGCGGCAGTTGGCCACTTCATCGTTGGTATATCACTGTCGCTCTTTTCCTTCTTTGGAATGCTGGCGCTCACGGGTGTGGTGGTAAATGACAGTTTGGTCTTGATCACGCGGTATAATCAAGCGCGCGAAAGCGGAAAGGATGTAAGCCAGTCTCTCAAAGATGCGGGCATTGGACGTTTTCAGGCGATCTTCTTGACGACAGCAACAACTGTTGTTGGACTTTTACCACTACTTGCCGAAACATCTGAACAGGCTCAATATCTCATCCCCGCCGCGGTTTCGCTGGCTTATGGTGAGATATTTGGCACAGCGCTAATGTTGATTTTGGTGCCTGTGTTGCTCGCAATTTCTGAAGACTTCAAGCGAATAATATCGGGTTCAGGCAAGACGATCTAAGCCCGATTTGGTGACGGCTTGGCGGTCTGTTCGATTTGATAAAACGAAAAGGCTAATATGAGTGACAAGCCAATAAGGATGCGGGCGTTGTTCTGCACTTTTCCCGGTCGGATATCACTGACCTGGTTTTTGACTTTGTGTGAAGCAGCCTCAATGGCGCTCATTCCTCTCTTCATGAGCTTTGCCATAGATGGTCTTCTTGAAGACCGCACAGATGAATTATGGTTGCTTGGCGTCGTTTTGTTCGCGCTTGTCGCTCTGAGTGTTGGGCGCAGAGCCTATGACACACGCGTTTTTGGCGCAGTGCGTGTTCATGTGGGCCTCCTGCAGTCCCAAAACTCAAGAGCGACTTCAATTTCAGCCCTGAATGCCCGACTAAGTATGGGGCGAGAACTAGCTGATTTTCTGGAAAACGAAATTCCGGACGGGGCAATGGCTTTTGTTCAACTTGCCATTTCAATCATAGTGTTGTTTTCGTTTGACGCGTTTTTGGCAGCGGCCGCAGCAATTACCTTCGCACTTATCCTGCTCATATATGTGTTGTTTCACAAAAGATTTTACAACTTGAATGGCGAATTGAACCATCAAACAGAGATGCAAATTGATATCCTAACGCTGAGAAAGCGATTAGCGCTCAGATCTCACTTGCTCTACCTGCGTAGAACGGAAGTCAAAATTTCGGATGCGGAATCATTGCTTTATGGAGCGATATTCTTAGTGCTGTTTGGCATGATCATGTTCAATTTGTGGTACGCTACAACGACCCTTGCCGTTTCTGTCGGGGCGATTTTTGCAATTCTCAGTTATTCTTGGGAATTCGTTGAGTCTGCTCTTGCAGCCCCAATGACATTGCAAAGTTGGTCACGTCTTAAAGAAATAACGATACGGATAAACGAAAATTAACTGTGGCATAGCCTTTCGATAAATCTGTTCGCACATCAAGAGTTAGATTTTCGCTTTGGCACGTTTGAGAAACCGCGCGCGACAAAAACACATGCGATTGGAAACGCCAAAAATGTGAGGCATAGGGCCGATGCAGCTTGGGTTTGCTCTAGTGGGGAGATTGTATTGCTCAGTCCTGCAAGGTTTACGACCATGCCCGCCAGCGCAGCCCCAAAGGCCGTGGCAAACAATTGGACAGTGGTGATGCCCCCGGCGGCCAGGTCGTGCTCCTTCGTCGGTGCGCAATTGTAGATCTGTACAACGATGTGTGGCCATGACACGCCTATGCCAAATCCGATGCCAAGAAGGCCAAAACAAATGGGCGCCAGGTTGATCCAATGTCCGTCTGAAAGTTGGGGTAAAAACAATCCTTGCAGTAGCAATCCCATGGCACAAATCAATGGACCGAGTTGGAGAAGCACGCGAACCTTTGGGCCTTGCCAATTTGCCGTCAGCATCGAGCCCGCTGTCCAGCCAAGCGCCATGAACGCACCAATAAACCCGGCCCAAATGGGCAACAACCCATGCAATCTAATCAAAAAGAAGGGCACAAAAATCTCGACTTGCATCGCAAGAATGATCAGAGCCACATATAGATAGCGTGCCCCTAAACTCGATTTAAGCGAAAAGCTCCCCGCTGGTAAAAGTCTAGCGGTTAAAGTGCGGTCAAAAAACACCAAAGCTCCGCCGAAAATCACCACCATGACCAACGCAAAAATAGCCTTTACCACTGTTGTGTTGATGCTCCCGATTGAAACGCTTAAGACAATTAGGAGTAGCAGCAAAAGTTGGGCGAATGGAATTACGTTGGTGCGGTCATGTGCCACCCGTTTTGAGGGCAGACTTATTAAGGCCAACCCACCAATTGCTGTAGCAAAGGGGATCAGGACCCAAAATGCCATGCGCCATGCCTGTATTTGGGCGAATACCCCGCCGATTGCTGGGCCAAGCAGAGTGGCAACACCCCACATGGCGGAAATCAAACCAATCGCAAGGGGCCACAGCGGTTTGGGATAGACCAAACGAATGACCGCATATGAAAGGGCGTAAAAAAAGCCACCACCGCCCCCCTGGATGGCACGACCAAGAATTAAGGTCCATATATCCGGAGCTGCGGCGCACAGCGTCGTGCCAAGAATAAAAATGCCGACAGCAGAAATATAAGCGCCTTTTATGCCCAACAACCCCAGTAGTTGGGATGTCAGTGCCGCGCTTAATATCGATGAAGCTATGAAAACGGTTGAGCTCCAGGCATATAATCCAAGTCCGCCAATATCACGAACCACCGTTGGCATGATCGTGATCGAGATGAAAACGTTCACAGCATGCAAAGCCACGCTGCCCGCAAACAAAACCGAATAGGCCAGGTGCGCTTTTTCGGCCAAGTCGCTCCAGCGGGATGGTTTGGGGGTGGAATGAGTTTCTGCCATGTGCTTTCCTTCACGCATAGGATGCCGACAATTGTGGCACTTTGTAACTTGACGATTGGAAAGTGCGGATTGTGACTTAGGCGCCAGATTCAGGAACAAAAGAGCAGATTTTCATGGTGCCAGAGCGTTGGAACTCTCGAAGTTTGTTTGGATGTCGCATTATGAAAACTTGGTTTGCAGAGCCGTTCAGATCATAGCCAAATGAAACAGTCGCATGTAGGGTGGGGCCATCATGAATTGTCAGCCCAAGGGCATCGTTGATGAAAACAACATCAATTTGCATATTGTTCCAAGCTTTTTGCAAGACGCTTTCAACGAAGGTACCGATTTCTTTCTGACCCTCAATCACTTGACGCACCGCATCGACTTCTCCACCACTGTCAGCGCGCAACTTACTGTCGTCCCGCAGCATTGAACTGAGTTGCGTCGTGTCACCAGTCGAGAGCGCTGTTTGGAATGCGGCCAAAAGCTCTTGTTGCCGCTTAACCGACGGCAAATGGCGCGTGTTACTTTCGCTGACAAACCGGCGTGCTCTAGACGCCATTTTTCGACATGCCGCCGGTTGCAGGTTCAAGATATCCGCGATTTCGTCAAAGGGCATTGCAAAGATGTCATGCAACAAATAGGACGCCCGCTCTTTAGGGGTGAGCCGTTCAAGTAAAAGCAAAAACGCTGTGCTCAGAGTGGATGCAAACTCAGATTGCTCATCAGCACTTTGTACAAATTCGGTTTGGATGTGGTCAGGTATCCAGGATCCGACATAATCCACCCGACTTCGATGGGCTGACTTCAATTGGTCAAGGCACGCATTTGTGCAAACACGATTGAGCCACGCCATAGGCGTGTCCAAATCCCCCTTGTGGGCCAACCATTTCACATAAGTATCTTGGACAATATCCTGGGCATCGCTGAATGATCCCAAAAGACGATATGCAAGACCCATGAGCTTGGGTCTTGCGTCTTCGAAAATATCAGTCTTCTGTGTCATGCCAGACCTAGTGTTTGGATATCTGAATGCGGTTCCACAGGTTGATCATACCAATATCAGTGGTGATGGCTGTAATGTTTTTGTCGGAGAAGTGGGCACGCAGATTGGCGCGTAAACTGGCGTAATTTGTACCATCGATGAGGTAAGTCAACGCTTCTGCCCAAGCCAATACAGCTTTTTCAGCCGGAGAAAAAACATCGAAATGCTGCCAAACCACAAGCTTGTCTAGCTTCTCTTGTTCAATGCCCGCTTTACGCGCCTCCACTATATGCAGGTTGACGCAATAGGCACATTGGTTGATCTGTGAAATTCTTAATTCAATTAGAGCCGATAACCCAGCACCCAACCCACGCTCGGCCATCATTGGATGCACTTGCCCTAAATGTCCTATGAGCTGCGGATCTACCTGTTCGTGCACAATCGGGGCGCTACCATCTTCAAACGTCGTCGTCATAATCACTCCATGTTCTGGTCTTGATACCTGTGATGATGACGATTGGCGGCGCCATGTTGTGACGTCTTTGCAGTTTGTTTTTTGCTTTTCTTATAATTGATATCACCATTTCATTAGCTTACTGCGCCCGAAAAACGCTGGAACGGATCGCAAAACGTTTCAAGCAAGCTGTTCTTAGAAATGGCATCTGCATGAAGAATGCGGTCGCATCCAACGAACTTTCCTTAGGTTGGGGCTCATTTGTATTAAATTGGTATGTAACCAATTAGAAACCATTGCAGACTATTCTTCGCTAGAATTTGGTGAGGAGGAAACCAGATGAATTTCCCACGTATACGGTTTTCAAGGCCAGACTTTTCTATGTTCAAATCGCTCAAGATCTCCACGCGCATTGCCATTGGCGCTGTTCTGAGCGCACTGCTCATTGTTGTGGTTGGTGGGTTGTTTTTGCTTTCCGAGCAGCAAAAATCAGTCGAAATAGCGAGCGAGCGTCACTTCGCTAAAGTGCAGCAGCTTGCCCAAGCGGTGGGGCGCTCAAATCTGGCTGTGCGTCAATTTGAGAAAGATTTCATCCTGCGAGACGACCTTGCCATTGCTGAAATGCAACGCGCGGAAAGCACCAACACGGCTGCCCTGCTTGACGCGCTTTCAGAACAAGTTGGTCAAAGTGACATTTCTGAAAACATTGAGCGCCTCAAACTTCAGTTGGCTGAATATCGCGGGCTCTTTGATGCGCTGGTAGAAACAAGCATCGAGATATCACCCAAAGCAGAAAGCGGCTTCTACTTCGAATTTACCGAAGCAGACAAGGTGGTGGCGAGCAAAATCAAACCTTACAAATCGGACCTAATCAATCTTGAGTATACGCGCATGCGCTTGGCCGAACGTGAGTTTGTGGTTGGTGGTGGCGATCGCAACATTCTCAACGTCGACAAACAGATCAAGAAAGTGTTGCGGGCCGCGCAAAAGGAAAATGTCGACCCAATGGAACGCATTGAGTTGGCCGATCTGATCGAATTATACAATCTTGCGTTCGATGAATATGCTGGCGCAAAGTCGCGTCACATAGACTTTCAACAACAATTGGATCTACTTTACCAATCCATGGACAACGAGTTAGCTGTCGTTATTGCCAACGCTGACATCAACGGCCAATTGGCCCGCGAAAACCTTGAAACGGTGACAGAAAATGCCCGCATATTTATATTGGCGGTCATTGGTGCGGCTCTCGTTCTGACCATCTTGGCAGCTATTGCAATTGGGTGGACGATTACGCAGCCACTTAAACGCATCACGACCACCATGCGTAATTTGGCAAATGGTGATCTTGATCTGGACGTCCCATTTACAAAGCGAACCAACGAACTTGGAGAAATGGCGCGAGCGGTTGAGGTTTTCCGGGCCAATGGACTTCGGGTGAATGAAATGACCGAAGAAGAGAAGATGGCTTCCAAGCAGCGCATGGTGGAACGTGCGGATATGATGCAAGAACTGCAACGTGCCTTTGGCGAAGTTGTGGACGCAGC
>NZ_CAKZPW010000012.1:0-17251 GCF_937139385.1 uncultured Maritalea sp.
GACCTTAGCGCTTTGGAGCGCGGAGAAAAAACATGGGTAAATGAGCCGGTAGATGTCACTAAGGTGCTGCAGCGCGCTGCTTTAGTTTGCGACCCATTGGCGAAATCGTCCGGCATCAAAATTCGATCTTTAGCAATTACTGATGCACCTTTTGCCGATGCAAATGGTGACCGGCTCTGCCAAGTGTTTATCAACCTAATTTCAAACGCTATCAAATATAATGACAGCAAAGATCCCTATGTGGAATTGAGTATGAAACGGGTGGGGAAACGGCTGCAAATTGAGTTTCAGGACAATGGGCCAGGTATTGCCCTGAAAGACCGTAAGCGCGTGTTCAACAAGTTTTCGCGGGGTCACCGCGGTGTGTCCAATGCGCAAACCGGGTCTGGCTTGGGCTTGGCCATTAGTTCGCAAATCGTTGGTCATATGAACGGTAAATTGGATTTGGTGCGCGGCAACGGTGAGGGCGCATGTTTTAGGGTCACCCTTAATCTGGCGCCATCACCTGAATCTAGCGATTAGCTTTGACTATTTTTTGCTGTGTTTTTCTGCCACAAAAGCGCCTGAAAACCCAACGTATCGGCCGGGTCTAAAGTTCATCGCGATCACGAGATTGAGCACCAATGCACCAACAATTGAGAGCAAGACTTTATCTATGGGTAGCACAAAAAACGCACCCACAAGAATTGCCATATCGATACCCATCTGCAAATAGCCCGCGCGAATGCCGTAGTTTTCTTGCAAGAAAACCGCTAAAATATTTACGCCGCCCAGACCTGCTTTGTGGCGGAAGAGGATCAATAATCCTGTGCCCATTAAGATGCCGCCAATGATGGTCGCAAAATAGGGGTTTAAGTGCTCAAAGCTGATCCACGTTGGGGTGACCTGAACAAGCACAGAAACAAGCGCAACCGCGCCGAATGTTTTGATCGTATAAGAGGGCCCAAGGCGTTTCCAGGCCAACCAGTAGAAGGGCAAGTTGAGCACAAAGAATAAGGCGCCAAAGCCAAATGGAGTTACATAGTTGAGCAGAAGTGCAAGGCCGTTGATGCCGCCAGTACCCAATAGGGTATGTTTGTACAAGGTGACGCCTAAAGCAACCAACAGTGTTCCAGTAACAATGGCAATTACATCTTCATGCCATTTGTGTTGAATGTCCGTTGCTGGCTCTACCATTTGCCGATTTCCATTTTCTTTGAATTTGCTGGCCAAGGGCTATCGGCATTGTGCACTTTTGGCAAGCGCTTTGCGGCGCGGCGGGTGACCGCGCCACAATGGATGTTATTGAATTTTTTCAATAAAGCTGTTTGCTGCGAAGTTAAATATAAGCGCAGAAACAACTGCAAGTGGAATGGCGTAAGGGGCAACTTGGCCAAGTGCGTTTCGCCACGCTGGCCAAAAGGGTGCGCCTTCAGGAATGTTTTGCAGCACCAAGATTGCTGGCAAGCATGTGACCATCACGATCATTATGCCCAAGCCAACAATAGGTTGGCGCAGGCGGGCTGGTAGTTTTTGCATTGGGTCTCTCCAGAATGTTGCATGTTTCATTCTTCCTGTTTAATGTTTCAATATTGTTGGGTATATATTGAAATCGGTAAGTTGAAATTGCATTTATGAAATCATTGGATTTGAACGCTTTAAGTTGGTTTTGCGAGATGGTGGAAGCTGGCAATATGACCTTGGCCGCTAAGCAGCTTGGTGTGTCGGCACCCACTTTGTCGCGCAATTTGGCGCAACTTGAGGAGCGCGTGGGCCAAAAGCTGTTGCATCGCAGCGCCAAGCGTTTTCAGCTCACTACGGCTGGCGAGCGCTATTATAACGCGCTAAGCGCTGGATTTTCCCATTTGCAAGAACAGATTTCACTGCTGAGTGACGATGGCGAAACCTTGCGCGGTTCCATTCGGGTGTCTTGCCCAGAATCAATGGCGATTGACTATTTACATGGCTGGGTAGTGGAGTTTTTAAAGTTGCATCCAGAAGTGGATATCAATCTTAAATTCGCGATCAATGATCAGCAATTCATTGATGAACAATTGGATTTGTCGCTGGTTGTGTTGCCGCCGACCCAGCCCGGGTTGGTGCAAAAGAAAATCTTTGACACAGAAATGTGGGTGGCTGCGTCGCCAGAGTATTTGGCAAGCCACGGCGCGCCAACGGTACCGCAAGATTTGCCAAAGTTTGATTTGCTCACTTCGGACCCGGCCAAGGGGTGGGGGTTTATCACACCAGATGGGCGTTATGAATTAACCCCTACGCCGCGCTATGTCATCAGTTCAATTCGTGGTGTGGTTGATGCGGCTGTGAATGGTTTGGGGATCGTTTATGGTCCAAGGTTTTATCTGCAAGCGCCCGTAGATGACAAACGTTTGGTGCGTGTGCTTACCGACTTTAAGACCGAGTTGCGCCATGTCTACATGGTCTATGCGGACAAGCGGTTGATGCCGACGCGGGTGCGCGCATTCAAGGCTTACGTTGAAGAGCGCTTGATGAAATTCTCAATGCTGTAGTGCGTGCGACCAGGTTGGGTTTCTTTGGTTTCCGGCTTATTGCCACTTCCCCTACAATTTGAACAATCATTCTAACTGGGCCTTATTTCGGGTTTGGTAAAGTGCTCCTTGAAGTTTTGAATTCAGGGAGAAGCGGCATGAGCTCGCTTTCAAGCGTTGGGCGCGGATACTCCATCACCCAACCAATTGAAGATCAGATGAAAGTCACCATCGCCAAAGCGAAGCTGAGCGCGGTGGAGGCGGCCAATACCGCAAAATTGACCGCGCTAAATCAGGTGGTGGAAGAGTTGCATCTTACCGATGCCCAAGGCGTTGGCACGCTATTGGATATTGATGTTTAGTTTTTGAGAAAGTGCCTTAGAAAATGCGTTGCTAAGGCTGCAACCTTATAGGAGGGAAGATATATGAGTGCAGTAACAGGTGTGGGCTTGGCCCCAGTATATGAGCGACCGGATCCGGTTAAACAACATTTGGATGTGGCGCGCGAAGGCGAAAAACGCGAAAAAATTGAAGCAGCGGATAAAGAAAATATTCAAGTGCTGCAGGAACGGCGCGAGCAGATCAAGGCGCCTGTGAACAAAGGCGAGGGCACATTGGTCGATAAAGAAGTCTAGCCTATACCCAATGCGGGAATTGAATTAGCCTAACGGCTCGATCTAAAGACGGACCAGTTTCAATAAAGGAATTGGTCCGCAATGACGAAGTTTAATCAAAGACTTGTCCGCGCATTTTGCATCTATGACTTTATGGGTCTAGGGCTTTTTGCGCTGCCTATTGTCGGTAGTCAGCAAGTGGTTACTTACAGCTATGCCAATCAAAGGTTGGGCGGCATGCCCCTAAGCGTTGAAGACCCATTTGCCCAACTCAGCCTGTGCTTGCTTGGGTTGTTGGTAATTGCGTGGGGAATATGGCGGTGGATGGATGCCTCGCCACAAATTGCATTTTTCGAAGGCTGTTTGCGGTTTACCTATGGCCCGGCCATGCTCTGGTTTGGCATTCAATTCTACATGCCCATATTTGTAGTTGCTGGTTTGGCTGATTTGGCCATTGGGCTTGGCCATATGTGGAGCGCAAAGCGCGCTGGCTTTGAGATTAGCGCTGTGTCACCTAGGACTGCATTATAACAAGGCTTGCCCGACTGCCATTATAGTCGCCGGGACGAACATGACCTCAGATCAAAACTGATGTTTGACTTGAATCATAATGTCCGTTGGGCAATCGCCTATAGTCCCTCAGACTTTTGGAGGTGGCGCTATGCATGACGATATCAACGAAACTAGGAGGATTTCGGCTCGATGGGGTGCTTTCTTGGCGTTCAGTGTCGCGTTTTTATGTCTGTTCACCTTCTTCTTCGCATTCCAAGCAATTCCTGTGGTTGGCAGTTATTGCATTGCAGATTGCGTCGCTTATCCATTTACCGAAATAGGGTTGCGCTATCCAATAGACTTCATGTGGATGTATCCAGCGTTGGTGCTGGTCGTTAACACGGCATTGCTGTTTCTCATGTTGTTGATGAGTGTTGACGCGTGCAAACGCTTGCCAGCGGCCGTAAGTTTTTTCTTTGTTGCGGCATCGAGTTTGGTTTTGTTTGGCGCATACTTTGTGCAGGTCACCGTTTTGCCTGCGCAACTGCTTTTGGGCAGAACTGAGGGCTTGGTTGTCTTCTCTCAATATGATGAATACGGCGCGTTTATTGCGCTTGAAGATGCTGGATATTTGCTGTTGGCATTTGGGATGGGATTGCTCTGGGCTATATTTCGCAAAGGTGATCAGCTCGAAAAGTGGATCGCATTGATTGGCGCTTTCTGCCTGTTTGCAACGCTTGCAGCCCTTGCCTTTTATAGCTTTGCCTATGGTTTGTTGCGCGGTTACAGATTTGAAGTAGCGGCGATTAGCATCAACTGGCTTGGGCTTGTTCTTGTTGGCGTTTTGCTTGGTCTATGGTTCCGCCGTCAAACAATCTCATAAGGCACAACGTTTCGCTCGTCAGGGGAGATAGAAATCTCTGCGGCGATGGGGGGAACGGAGCGTTGGGAGCAGTTGCGGCGTTCGCAGATGCGGCAGGAAATACCGATGGGATCGAATGCAGCGGTGTCAGAAATGTCCAAGTCTTCTGAATAAATCAGTTTATGTGCATGGGTGATTTCACACCCCAAGGCATAGGCATAGCGACGCGTTGGCTGGCGATATCCACCGGCGCGTTTTTCGTTGATCCAAGCAAGGCATAAATATCGGTTGCCGTCGGGTGTTTCAGCGCGTTGGCGGATAATTTCTGTTGGGAATTCAAAGGCACGGTGCACGTTCCACAAGGGGCACGCGCCGCCAAAGCGGGCGAATTGCAAAGCGGTTGCGGAGTGGCGTTTGGTGATGGTGCCTGCTTGGTCAACCCGCGCGAAGAAGAACGGTATGCCGCGGTGTTGGGGGCGTTGCAATGTCGATAGGCGATGCGCCACTTGCTCTAAGCTCGCGCCAAAACGGTTGGCCAGCACTTCAATATCGTAACGTACGATCTCGGCTTCTTTGAGGAAGGCGGTATAGGGCATCAGCAATGCGCCAGCGAAATAATTGCCCAACCCGATGCGGCAGATGGCGCGTGCTTCTGGGCGTTTAAAGTTTGCTTTTTCCAGAATATCGTTGATCAGGCTCGCTTGTTCCAGCAGGGCCAATTGG
Source organism: uncultured Maritalea sp. (assembly GCF_937139385.1). Lineage (NCBI taxonomy): Bacteria > Pseudomonadati > Pseudomonadota > Alphaproteobacteria > Hyphomicrobiales > Devosiaceae > Maritalea > uncultured Maritalea sp. Next base: position 5,178 of record NZ_CAKZPW010000012.1, read on the forward strand.
TTCGCCAGTTGAAAGAACTGAGTGGGTTTTTCAAGCGATGCATTAATGCGGATAATCCGTCTGGTGCGGTCGAACTGACGGATCATGTCGCGCTTGTTGGGCAGCACAAACTCCACGTTGAGTTCATGCACTTCCGCACAATAGGCCACAAGTCGCTCAAGCTTTTGGTGGTGGTTCAGGGAGGCTTCTTTGGACAATTCTTCGGCCGCGCGGTCCAAGTCATCCACGTAATTGTCGGCATAATGAAAGAAGTCACGAACCTCTTCATAAGAGGTTTGCAAATTGCCCGATTGTTCGCGCATCAAAACGTCATCCACACCTGCCATGCGCTCGTTTGATTTTTTATAGGCTTCATAGAGCCGTAAGAAGGCATGTGCTGCATCTGGTGTGTTGGTGGCGAGGTTTTTCAACTCCTGCAACCCCGGCGGTGCATCTGCAAATATTGGATCAGCAAATATCTCTTTGAGGTCAACAATCAAGCGATCTGATTTGTCAGCGAGTAGGGTGGTAACGTCCACATTGAAGGTTTCGGCCAGCCCAAGCATGATCGAAGCGGTAACCGGGCGTTGGTTATTCTCGAGCTGGTTCACATAGCTTGTGGAGATATCCAAGCGATTGGCAAATTCAGCTTGGGTAAGCTTGTTGGTTTCGCGCAATGCGCGAAGCTTGATGCCTGCAAAGATTTTGCGTTGTGCCATAGTTATTCCTTGTTGCCGCCACCGGTCGCTGCGCTCCCGTCCCCGGCACCCCGCCGGAGTGCCAGCCATTTGCTTTGGTCGGACCTAGCCCGTCACGCAATTGGCAATGCGGCTTGGGAGGCAGATATGTACAGTTTCACAAATTACACAATTTTACAATTCACAATGTGAAAGGAGTGTTCTTGTACACCTTTTCAGCCCTTCGCATGGAACGGGCAACACGCTAGGCTGTGCCCAACAAATCAAAATGAACACGCGGGGCACCTCATGCAGGAAATCATTGAGCAGCTAGAACACAAGCGCGGCGAAGCTCGTTTGGGCGGCGGTCAGCGCCGGATCGATACGCAGCATGGCAAGGGCAAGCTAACCGCACGTGAGCGTTTGGATGTGTTGCTTGATCCGGGTAGCTTTGAAGAATATGACATGTTTGTCACCCACCGCTGCACAGATTTTGGCATGGAAGAAAACATCATCCCCGGCGATGGGGTGGTGACCGGTTGGGGCACCATTAACGGCCGTTTGGTTTATGTGTTTTCTCAAGACTTTACCGTTTTTGGCGGCTCGCTTTCAGAAACACACGCGCAAAAGATCTGCAAAATCATGGATTTGGCTGTGCAAAACGGCGCGCCAGTGATCGGACTGAACGATAGTGGCGGCGCGCGTATTCAAGAAGGTGTTGCTTCGCTTGGCGGCTATGCGGACGTGTTCTTGCGCAATGTGATGGCGTCTGGCGCTGTGCCGCAAATTTCAGTTATCATGGGCCCATGTGCAGGCGGCGCGGTCTATTCACCTGCCATGACCGATTTCATCTATATGGTGAAAGACACAAGTTATATGTTTGTGACCGGTCCTGATGTGGTAAAAACCGTTACCAACGAAACAGTGACCCAAGAAGAGCTGGGCGGTGCTTCAACGCACTGTAAGATTTCTTCAGTTGCAGACGCTTCATTTGAAAATGATGTTGAAACATTGCTCGAAGTGCGCCGCTTAGTGGACTACTTGCCCCTAAATGCAAATGAAAAGGCCCCGAAGGTTGACGTGAATGACGTCGTTAATCGCCCGGATATGAGCCTTGATACCATCATCCCGGACAGCGCCAATAAGCCATATGATATGAAAGAGGTGATCTTAAAAATCGCAGACGAGGGCGATTTTTTGGAGCTCCAAGCCGAACATGCGGCAAACATATTGACCGGCTTTATTCGGCTAAACGGCCAAACCGTGGGGGTTGTGGCCAACCAGCCGATGGTGCTGGCCGGGTGTTTGGACATTAACTCATCCAAAAAAGCAGCGCGTTTCGTGCGCTTTTGTGATGCGTTTAATATCCCCATTCTAACCTTAGTTGACGTGCCCGGTTTCCTCCCCGGGACCGCGCAGGAGTATGGTGGCATCATCAAGCATGGCGCCAAACTCCTGTTCGCCTATGCCGAAGCAACAGTGCCAAAAGTAACCGTGATCACCCGAAAAGCCTATGGCGGCGCCTATGACGTTATGGCCTCCAAGCACATCCGTGCCGACGTAAACTACGCGTGGCCCACCGCTGAAATCGCCGTGATGGGCGCAAAAGGCGCAACCGAAATTCTGTACCGCGCTGAATTGGGCGACGCCGACAAAATCGCCAAGCGCACAAAGGATTATGAAGACCGTTTCGCCAACCCATTTGTGGCAGCCGAGCGCGGCTTCATCGATGATGTGATTATGCCGCACAACACCCGCCGCCGCGTGGCGCGGGCGTTTGAAACGCTAAAGAACAAGCAACAGTCGATGCCCAAGAAAAAGCACGACAATATTCCGTTGTAGGGAACAAAAGACCGTTTCCCTCCCCCTGGTGGGGAGGGACTAAGGGTGGGGGGATGAGCAAGAAACGCGCAAGAGAGTTGCGACAAAATGCAACCCCACCTGAAAAGGAAATGTGGAAAATGTTACGCACACTGCGCGCGGATGGTTTTCACTTTCGACGGCAAGTGCAGCTAGGGCCGTATTACGCAGACTTTGTCTGCCACTCGGCCAAGTTGGTGATTGAAATTGATGGCGACACGCATGGGTCGCCGGAGCAAATGGAATTTGATCGGAAACGTGATCGGTTTTTGCAAAGGCACGGATACACAGTTTTGCGATTGACCAATGCTGAAGTGATGAAAAACATGGAAGGGGTATTTGATGTGGTTCAAAATGCGCTTGCGTCGTCCCCCCACCCCAACCCTCCCCACGATGGGGGAGGGAGCAGAATGAGGAACAACAAATGACTGATCCACTATTTCATATGATTTCAGATGGTCCACGGCCGGTGGCGCCATTTTCTCATGCAACCGAAGCCAATGGTTGGATTTTTGTCACTGGGCAAATGCCGACTGACCCAAATGCACCGGACGCGCCGTTGCCGGAGGGGATTGAAGCGCAAACTATCCGCGTGATGGAGAACCTCAAGATTGTTTTGGCGGGTATCGGTTTGGACCTGAGCCACGTGATGATGGCGCGGTGTTATTTGACGGATTTTTATGGCGACTATGCGCAGTTCAACGAAACTTATCAGTCGTTTTTCCCAGCGGATCGTCGTCCCGCGCGCACGACAATTGGCGTGACGGGTTTGGCGCTTGAGGCGCTGGTGGAAATTGATTTTGTGTGTCGTCGGCCTGAGTAAACCAAGTGGTTCCCTCCCTCGTCATCCTCGGGCTTGACCCGAGGATCCATCGGGAATGGTCAGCGCTACATGGGTTGTCGGGTCAAGCCCGACAATGACGAAGAAAAATGGACGTGCTTCTTTGCCCTCGGGGCATTCCCGGACTTAATCCGGGATCGAATTGAAATAGGTCCCGGATCAAGTCCCGGACAGCCTAAACATAAACTCTCGCATTGCGCGAACAAGGAATGGATGAGCAAATGTTCTCAAAAATCCTAATTGCTAACCGGGGTGAAATTGCCTGTCGGGTGATTAAAACTGCCAAGAAAATGGGCATCAAAACGGTTGCTGTTTATTCAGATGCGGACCGCGAGGCGCTGCATGTGGAAATGGCTGATGAGGCTGTGTACATTGGTGGTTCGCCAGCGGCTGAAAGTTACCTGCTTGCAGACCGGATCATTAAAGCCTGTAAGGATACAGGCGCAGAAGCGGTGCACCCGGGTTATGGATTTTTGAGCGAAAACGCTTCATTTTGCGAGGCGTTGAAACAAAATGATATTGTCTTTATTGGCCCACCAACCAAAGCCATTGAGGCGATGGGTGATAAGATCACTTCGAAGAAAATTGCGGCTGAAGCGAATGTTTCAACAGTTCCTGGGCATATGGGATTGATCGAAGACGCGGAAGACGCGGTAAAGATTGCCAACAAGGTTGGCTATCCGGTGATGATTAAGGCTTCGGCCGGTGGCGGCGGCAAAGGCATGCGGATTGCCTGGAACGATGCCGAAGCGCGTGAGGGTTTTGACCGCTCCAAATCCGAAGCTGCATCAAGTTTTGGCGATGATCGGATTTTTATTGAGAAATTCGTCACCGACCCGCGTCACATTGAAATTCAAGTGCTGGCCGATAGTCACGGCAATTGCATTTATTTGGGCGAGCGCGAATGTTCCATTCAGCGCCGCAACCAAAAGGTGATTGAAGAAGCGCCTTCGCCGTTTTTGGATGAAGAAACACGCAAAAAAATGGGCGAACAGTCCTGCGCTTTGGCGCAGGCGGTTGGTTACACAAGCGCTGGCACGGTGGAATTCATCGTGGATGGCGACAGAAATTTCTATTTCCTTGAGATGAACACACGGCTGCAGGTGGAACACCCTGTAACCGAAATGATCACAGGGATAGACCTAGTGGAGCAAATGCTCCGCGTAGCGGCGGGCGAAAAGCTTGCAATCGGCCAAAATGAGGTCACGCTCAATGGGTGGGCAATTGAGTCCCGGCTTTATGCTGAGGATCCCTATCGCAATTTCCTCCCCTCTATTGGCCGTTTGACACGTTATCGCCCGCCGTCAGAAATTACCACAGATGCCCTTATTGTGCGCAATGATACTGGGGTGTTTGAAGGGGGCGAAATCTCCACTTTTTACGATCCGATGATCGCTAAATTGTGCACGTGGGCACCCGATCGTTTGACGGCCATTGAAGCCATGTCCGATGCGCTAGATGGGTTTGAACTTGAAGGCATTGGCCACAATATTCCGTTCCTTTCTGCTGTAATGGAGCAGGACCGGTTTAAAGAAGGTCGTTTGACCACTGGCTATATTGCTGAAGAATTCCCTGAAGGATTTGATGGGGTCGAACTGCCAAAAGCTTCACTGAAGCTTCTAGCGGGATTGGCCGCCCATATGGCCCACCAAATTGAGGGTCGTGGCTTTTCAGAAGCGACCACACTGGATCTGGCGTCAAATGGCAATCAGCGTAGCGTGATTATTGGCGAAAATCGTTTTGACTTCTCAGTGCAAAAAGACGCGGTGATTTGGCAGGACCGAGAAGACAATTTTGAAACGCTGATCCGCATCGACACGGATTGGGCACCGGGTGATACGCTGGCCAAGGGCCGCGTGGGCGATGAAAAGCACATGGTGGTGCAGGTTAAACGCACCTCCTACGGGTTCAAAATGCGCTATCGTGGTGCGGACTTAAAGGTACAAGTATTGCTGCCTCGGGTTGCTGACCTAATGGAGCATATGCCGATTAAATTGCCACCGGATATGTCTAAATATCTGCTCTGCCCAATGCCCGGCCAAGTGGTGCGCATTGAAGTTGAAGAAGGCGACGTGGTTGAAGACGGTCAGGCGCTTGCCATTGTTGAAGCCATGAAAATGGAAAACGTGTTGCGTTCTGAAAAGAAAGCCCGCGTGAAGTCGATTTCGGCAGGCATTGGGTCTGTGTTGGCGGTGGATGAAGTCATCATGGAGTTTGAAGAGCTATGAGCATCAAATCCGACACATATGCCAAGTGGCAGGGCATAGCAGAGGGTGAATTGCGCGGCAAAGCACCTGCTGATCTTGAAACCCAATATGGCGAGGTAGATGTAAAACCCGTCTATTTTGCTGAAGACGTGCCCCAAAGCGCAACCGAAGCGATGCCGGGCGAAGCGCCATTTACCCGTGGCGTGCGGGCAACCATGTATGCCAACCGCCCTTGGACGATTCGTCAATATGCGGGTTTTTCAACAGCGACTGAGAGCAATAAGTTTTACCGGCAGGCGCTTGAAAAAGGGCAAAAAGGCTTGTCCGTTGCCTTCGATTTGGCAACGCACCGCGGCTACGATAGTGACCATGAGCGTGTAACGGGCGATGTGGGTAAAGCTGGCGTTGCCATCGATAGTGTTGAAGATATGAAAGTTTTGTTCGGCGGTATTCCGCTGGACGAAATGTCAGTGTCGATGACCATGAATGGCGCCGTGATCCCTGTTTTAGCGATGTTTGTGGTGGCCGCTGAAGAGCAGGGCGTGAGCCAAGATAAGCTCTCAGGCACCATCCAAAACGATATTTTAAAAGAATTCATGGTGCGCAACACCTTCATTTACCCGCCAGAACCAAGCATGCGGATCATTGCGGATATTATTGCGCACACGGCTGAATTCATGCCCAAATATAATTCGATTTCGATCTCTGGCTATCACATGCATGAAGCGGGCGCGACGGCTACTCAAGAGCTTGCCTATACGCTTGCTGACGGCATTGAATATGTTCGTGCAGCGCAGAAAAAGGGCTTGGACATTGATGCGTTTGCCGGGCGTTTGTCGTTCTTCTTTGGCATCGGCATGAACTTCTTTTCCGAAGTGTCTAAATTGCGCGCTGCCCGTACGCTTTGGGCTGACATCATGAAAGATTTGGGCGCAAAGAACCCGCGTTCGATGATGCTCAGAACGCACTGCCAAACATCTGGCGTGTCGCTGACTGAGCAAGATCCTTACAATAATGTGGTCCGCACAGCTTATGAAGCGATGGCTTCGGTTTTGGGCGGCACGCAAAGTTTGCACACCAACTCGTTCGATGAAGCGATTGCGCTGCCGACGGAGACATCGTCTCGTATCGCGCGGAATACGCAGCTTATTTTGCAGCACGAAACGCGTGTGACAGACGTTGTCGATCCGTTGGGTGGTTCCTACTATGTGGAAAGCCTAACGGCTGACATGGTGGCGAAAGCTGGCGCAATGATTAAAGAGATCGAAGCGCAGGGCGGCATGACCAAAGCCGTGCAAGAAGGCACACCAAAGCTTGAAATCGAACGCGCAGCAGCAATCCGCCAGACGCGGGTTGATAAGGGCGAAGACGTTATTGTGGGCGTCAACCGATATCGGCTGGATCAAGAAGATGATCTGGATATTTTGGACATCGACAATAAGGCCGTGCGGCTTGAACAGATTGCTTCAATCAAGAAAATCCGAGAAACGCGGGACTCCGTTAAGTGGCAAGAAACCCTTGATGTATTGCGCGATGTGGCCAGAACTGGCGAAGGCAATTTGCTTGCCGCAGCCATTGATGCAGCACGTGCGCGGGCAACGCTTGGCGAGATATCTGATGCGATGGAAGAGGTGTTTGATCGGCATAAGCCGTCAACCAAAGTCATCTCCGGTGTTTACGATCATCAATATGGTGACGACCCTGAGTACAAAGCGGTCCAGTCGCGGATTGCAGATTTTGGCGTTGAACAAACGCGTAAGCCTTCGATTTATATCGGTAAAATGGGCCAAGATGGTCACGACCGTGGCGCAAAGGTGATCGCCACTGCGTTCGCTGACATGGGCTTTGAAGTCCATATTGGAGATCTGTTCGAAACACCAACTGAGGTTGCGGATAAAGCCATTGCGCTGCAAGTAGATAGTATCGGTGCATCTTCTTTAGCGGCTGGTCACAAAACGCTGATCCCAGAACTCATTGATTTGCTGAATGAAAAGGGTGCTGGCCATATCTCTGTTTTTGCCGGTGGCGTTATCCCGGAGCAAGATTATCGACACTTGCGTGACGCGGGCGTCGCCGACATTTTTGGGCCTGGTACCAATGTGCTCGATGCGGCAAACGCTGTGATGAGCCGAATTGAAGGCAAGTTGAGGAACGAAGCATGATCGGTCGATTAAACCATGTTGCCATTGCTGTCCCTGATTTGGCGGCAGCGACGGCAAAATATCGGGATATGCTAGGGGCCGAAGTCTCTGCACCGCAAGATTTGCCCGAGCATGGCGTGACGGTTGTCTTTGTGATGCTCGAAAATACCAAAGTGGAGCTGCTTCATCCGCTGGGTGAGGGGTCACCGATTGCGGGATTCCTCGCAAAGAACGCATCTGGTGGCATTCATCACATGTGCTTTGAAGTTGAAGATATTCGCGCTGCGGCCAAAAAACTCAGCGATGAGGGTGCCCGCGTGTTGGGTGACGGCGAGCCGAAAATTGGCGCGCATGGCTTGCCGGTTTTGTTTCTTCACCCAAAAGACTTTGATGGCACATTGATCGAATTGGAAGAGCTTCCACAATAGCTAAAGCCTCGAACCATTGCTGGTCGAGGCTTTATGCCGCTCTCACATTCAATTCAATTCTCCAATTTTGGCAGTGCCAATTATCTGCTTTATTGCCACGAGCCGTCTAAGTGATTGGGAAGGGGTGCCCGACCTTTTTTAAGGGAGGAAATGCCGGGCGCAATCGCTTAGTAAATTGCAGTGAATTGAGCTGGTGTTTGTTGAATCATTGAGGTGTTAGACATATTCACCGAAAAATCCAATGCTAGGCCTGCTGTAACCAACATAAATGCCAAAGTTGTTGCTGCTAGAGTTTTCATTTTTGTTCCCCGTTAACTTACTGCTTGTTTGAAACGTTTAAGGCGGCTGCTTGTTTCTGTCGCGCTTGTCTTTTCACTTGAACCACAGCCCGCGTATTTGGCTGGTGGTAGCCATAGACAATCAGCGACATCGAAATGGTCAATAGTAGAAATGCCATGTCAAAACCTCCTCAACGTGTACTGCTTCATGCAGCACATTGGGGACAGTTTGGACCAGAGCGATTTTCAATCTCCCAATAAACTAGGTAAAGATTTAGAAAATTGCGGAAACTGTTATATTTCAGTTGGTTAGCGGGATGGTTCATTGTGGAGTTGGTTAAAAAACCTGAAAAAAGCGCCCATTTGCAGCATGCTAGCCTAAATGAATAGTTAACATACTGAAAGATAATGGTATTTTATTGGAATGCGCGTTAATCTAATGAATGGTCGCGGATTTTGAAAAAAGATGAATGACCAGCACTCCGGCCAATATCATGCCCATACCGGTGATCGCCGCAAAATCGAGGGGTTGCTTATAGTAGAGCCATCCAAAAATTGAGACGGCGACGATACCAACACCTGACCAGACGGCGTAAGTTATGCCAAGGGGCAGCGTTTTAAGCGTAAGGCTGAGGAAATAAAAAGCAACACCATAGCCAACAACAACGAGCGTTGAGGGAATGGTTTCAGTAAACCCATCAGATGCTTTTAGGGCAGAAGTGGCAACGACTTCGCCAATAATGGCGAGCAGAAGATAAAGATAGGCAGCGGGCAAACTCATTTCCAATTCGTCGTGTTGCGTGTTTTGAAATTATCGCGAGAAGCCCGCAACCAGCATGTCGCCGCTCACAAACCCATAGCCGGTGTTTGTCAATTCGCCATTTTTCATCCACGACATTTTAAAGATTTCACCGCTCGCAACAATTGTGAGGTCAAGCTTTATGACTTTGCCTTGCAACCAATATTCGACTTTATAGTCGCCTTCGTAGGAGTCTGACTTGGCGTTTGATGATTTTGCCAGCCCGATGCCGATTTCACTGTTCGTGCTCGCAGGGTCATCGTTGACCCACTCGGCAATCAATGTGCCGTCATCCTTGCCAAAGCGATATGTCACTAGTCCGAACGGATGTACCACAAAATATCTCCCAAAAAACTCTTTGAATCATACCAAACTAATTGGTTGGGTCAATTGGGTAAATTTGTTTGCCGCAATTAGTGGGGGTTAGCTAACAACCAGTTGGGACAGAAAAAAGCCCCCTTTGCCGACCAATATGCCGGTGGCGAAAATGAATACTAGCACAACGAAAGCGAGCAGCGTAAATTCGCCTGCGTTTAGCTTGTGAATAAAGCTTTTAAGTTTTGTCATTCCAGTCCTTTTGCACGATCTGAGTATATTTACGAGATGAATAGCTCTTTTGCCAGTTCCACAAACTTCTCGCCTCGTTCCACATAATCGCGGAAGTGATTGTAAGAAGGGGCGGCAGGAGAGAGGATGAGTAATTCGAATTGCTCACGCTTTTTGGCCAGTTCTAGCATTGCTTGGGTGAGATTATCCGCTTCAAATATGTCGACTTCAATGCCAAGTTCCGCGATCGCTTCAACCAGTCGGTGCCCGGTGTTGGGCAAGCAAGCTATTGTTGTAACTGAAGAGGTGCGGATATGATTGGCGAGGTCATGATAATCCTGTTCGCGGTCGAAACCACCAACGATCAGGCCAATGGGGTGATCAGGATAAGTGGCGAGCGCTGCTTTTGTGGCTTCCGGTGTAGTTGATATTGAATCATCAACAATCGTTAGGCCACCGATTTGATGCTCTTCCAGTCGGTGCGCAGGTGGTGCGAAGCTTTTAAGGCCCTCAAGGATAGCTTCTTCGCTTGCGCCAAGGCCTAGGGCAAGTTTGGCGGCAATCATCATATTGTCGGCGTTGTGCGGGCCCTTGAGTTTTGATTGGCGCATTGTGCCGTGTAGGGCGGCCACCATTTCAGCGGAAGGCCCAGGCAATTCATTTGCATATTTGGGCAGGTTGGCTTGAACCTTTTGGTTCACCGCTGCTTGCGAGCCGAGTGCATAACCATAGCGGCCTTCGCGGCGCAATAGGTTCATTTTGTCGTGGTAATATTGTTCAAGGCTGCCGTGCCAATCCACATGTTCGGGGAAAAGGTTGGTAAAGCCGACATAATCTGGTTGCAATTGTAGGTCGGCAACTTGGTAAGAAGAGAGCTCCATCACGATGATATCGTGGTCATCAAGGTCCAATGGGGCAACGCCGAAGTTTCCGCCCAAACAGGCATCTAACCCTGCGCATTTGAGCATTGTTTCAGTCAATTTTACCGTTGTGCTTTTGCCTTTTGTGCCGGTGACAGCAACAACCTTGGCGTCGCCGCGCCGATATTTGGCCCAAAGGTTGATATTGGTGGTAATTTCAACGCCCGCCTTTTGGGCAGCGATCAACTCTGGCTTGTAAATCGAGACGCCAGCGGAGCGCACCAAAAGCCCGACTTCTTTTTTGTCGATTAAGGTCTGCAGCTGAGCGGGGGAGATTTGCGTACAATCTTGGACGTCCGCATCGCCGCTATCTACTGTTACATAGACCTTGGTAAGCGGTGCGACTTCGCTCAAGAATTGTCTTGTGGACCTTGCCTCACGGCCTGCGCCGTAAAGAACGACTGCACCATCAATTTGCATTGCCAAACTCTTTTGTCTTTATCGATTTATAAATTTGCTCAGGGATAGCATGGGCATCGCTGGGCGTCATCAATTCGTCCCATGCCGTGTTGAGTTTGTTCGCGCCGTAGAATGCTTCCAGCTCTGGGGCGAGGGTTTTTACAACCACCATATTCTGCCAGTCTTTGATTTTAGACAATTGCCAAAGCGCTGCGGCGGCTTCCAATATCTCACCAACACATTCCCAAGGTTTGTGGCCGGTTAGTCCCGAAAGGTCGCGCATGGGCGCAAGCTTGTTGGCGTCGTCCAAAACATTTGCCCCCACGATGGCGGTCAAACGCTTTGGAGATGTGAAGGGCGCAAAAATGAGCGACACAAAATGGCATTTGGGGCAATTGCCGCACCATTTTGCGGGGCCGCTTGCATCTTGTTTAAAATTCTCGTTGCAGCTTGAAAATGCACCGTCAAACTTTGTCGAGCGTAAAAACAGGGCGGCGATGTGCAACTCGGAAAGCGGTCGCAACAAGGAGAAATAGCTCAACGCGCCGCCCGTTAGGCTTTCAAGTCCCTTTGCAAAGAGCTGCTCGAACGCCAAGCTTTTGGAATGTTGATGATTGACCTCACGGCCATCAAATTCCAGATTGCCTTCACTGGCAGAACGCTCATTGGACAGGATGATGTGGCTCTTTGTGTAGAGCAGGGCCACTAATGCGGCGATGATGGAGTTGATCGCGGTTGAGGGCACGTGGCCATTATAGAAACCGGGCTTTCCATTGAGTTTGAGCATCGATTGATCAAGATATCGCCGCACAAAGAATGCAGGTTTCTCCATACGCTCGATTGAGGAGATGATCGGACCCTTTGGGTTCACCGCAAATGGTGTGTAGGGCCATCCAGCCTCTTCCAACAAATTGATCGAAAGCAAAGAGTCTTTGCCCCCACCCACAAGAATTAGCGCTTCATTGGTGTTGGGGGGCGGCGCCACACAGTTTTCAGTTG
>NZ_CAKZPW010000013.1:0-2435 GCF_937139385.1 uncultured Maritalea sp.
GCGCGGCTGGGGCAGGTGCAAACTTCGCCCTGGTTCAGCGCGAACATCACAAAGCCTTCGATCGCCTTGTCAAAGAAATCATCGTCTTCGCGCGTCACGTCTTTAAAGAAAATGTTTGGCGATTTGCCACCCAATTCAAGCGTGACCGGAATAAGGTTTTGACTTGCGTACTGCATAATCAGTCGACCCGTTGTGGTCTCACCGGTAAAGGCAATTTTGGCAATGCGTTTGCTTGAAGCAAGCGGTTTACCTGCTTCCAGTCCAAAACCATTGACCACATTTAACACGCCTTTTGGCAAAACGTCAGCAATCAGCTCCATCAGGATCATAATCGAAGCAGGTGTTTGCTCCGCCGGCTTCAACACCACGCAGTTACCCGCAGCCAATGCAGGTGCCAACTTCCACGTCGCCATCAAAATTGGGAAGTTCCATGGGATAATTTGCCCCACAACCCCAAGCGGCTCATTGAAATGATAGGCAACCGTATCATTGTCGATTTGCGCGACAGACCCCTCTTGCGCACGGATCACACCTGCAAAATAGCGGAAATGATCAATCGCCAGCGGCATATCTGCCGCTGTTGTTTCCCGGATGGGCTTGCCGTTGTCCCATGTCTCAGCTTCAGCCAACAGATCAAGGTTTTCTTCCATGATATCGGCAATTTTGTTCAGCATCACCGCGCGTTCGGCTTGACTTGTGCGGCCCCAAGCATCTTTTGCGGCGTGAGCGGCGTCCAAAGCAAATTCAATGTCAGCTTCATTTGAGCGCGCAACTTCGCAGATCACCTGACCATTTACCGGCGAAGTATTTTCAAAATACTTGCCCGATTTCGGCTCAACAAATTCACCATTGATGAAATTGCCATATTGGCTTTTGTAAATGCGGGACGCAGAGCGCGTAATATCGATCTTGTTCATTTTGTCCTCCTCTCGCCTTTGTTTGGCGTAAGGGCAGCATGTCTGAACCAACAACAGATCGTCACTAGGGGTGATCCAATCAGCCCCTCTGACCTGTCTCATTTCCGCGACACAGATTAACAGCAAAAGCCCAAAACTAAAGGCAAACGCCGACATCGAGCGTCGCCCCCCACTATATCAGTCAAAAATGCTGTGCTATTCTGAAGTTGGGAGGACACCAATGGCGACAAATATCACTCACGCGAATTATGTGCGTTCGATTGTTGAAAAGAAGCAGTCAGCTGTTCGTTCAGGTTTGGCGGCCTCCTGGCGACGCTCCATGTTGCACTATGGCTTGACCCCAGAACAGCAACGCCGCGCCGATCTTGTTTCCGAACAAACACTACGCCATGCCCGCGAAAAGCTGGACTTCCTCCTCCACGTCGCCCAGCCCACTTTGCAAAAGCTTTTTACCACTGTCGACCGATCAGGTTGCGTTGTTGTTATGTCCGATATGGATGGGGTGATTATTGCCAGCCAAACTCAAGATGGCGACAAAATGGTTTTTGACCAATGCGGTTTGACCACCGGCGCCGTGTGGAGCGAGTCTCAACAAGGCACCAACGGCATAGGCACGTGCGCGGCAGAACAACGCCCCATCGTGATCCATAAAGATCAACACTTTAAGAGCCAAAACACCGCCATGAGCTGCATGGGCGCGCCCGTTTTTGACAATGAGGGCAACATGATTGCCGTGCTAGATGTCTCAAGCTGCCGTTCAGATTTAACCTCTGGTTTTGCCAATGTTTTTGGCAAAGTTGTTGCCGACACTGCCCATAAGATTGAGCAAGATTATTTCCGCGCATCCTTTCGTGAGGCGCGCATTGTTATGGCACCAACGCAAGATTTGAACGCGGCCTTGTTTGCTGTTGACCAAGACGAACTGGTGATCGGTGCAAACCGCCACGCCCGCAAGGCCTTCGGGCTGACAAATGACAAAATCGCCGACCCACGACCGCTCAGCGATTTAATGGGGCATAGCGATCAGCAAGTAGCAAGCCTAAAAAACGCAGAAAAGTCTGAGCTGCGCCGCGCCCTCGCGCGCACCAAAGGCAATGTTTCGCTGGCCGCCAAGCAACTCGGCATTTCCCGCGCCACCATGTATCGACGCATGCAGCGGCTCGATATTTCGGCAAACTAGACCCCATCCAGTGGCGCGAGTCTCATTTCTGAGACAGTTTGAGACACCAAGTTCGATGTGCCATCACTTCCAATTGTCTTGATATTGTCTTGCCCGGTTTTAAAGCGCGCACTAAGTTGCCCTCGCGTCAAAACTCGGAGCAAGATATGTCCCGCCTCACCTTTCGAAACGCCACCCGAAACGATATCGCCACTATTCTTGCGCTTGTTGTGGGGGGAAACGCCCCCGGCCGCAGCATTGTTGACGATGCAAATGACGCCGAAGCGCCAGAATACCAACGCGCATGGGACGCCATCGAACAAGACCCAAACAGTTCCTATGTGATCGCAGAGATTTCT
>NZ_CAKZPW010000014.1:0-16374 GCF_937139385.1 uncultured Maritalea sp.
TCGTCAGAGGTCAAATCTTTAATAGAAATTTGGAAATCGGTTCCTCCTCCTAAAGTAATCGAAGCCGCTTCTTTCTCGAAAGTCAAATCTGAGCGTACTATTTTGGCAGTGAATTTGTGGTTGGTGTCACGCCATTTTACTTTACTATCTGCTCCATCTACATAATCATCAGAAAGTGGATAAATGGCTCTTTGAGAAGTAAATCCCAATTCTAAAAGCCCTTTTTTCGTTGCTCCCGAATTATCGACTGCAAAGTGAACCGCCATTTCATCCGCATCCATCAAGGCCCAAGCCCCGGCGTTTAGAACGGCAATATCAATTGCACCGTCGGCTTCTATAGCCTCGATCACTTCATGCACGCGCTTTTGCTCGGTTACGTCCAACGGGTAGGCAGCAATGTTTGAGCTAGCGCTCGCCAACTCGTTGAGTTTACCTTCTGAACGCGCAGAAATCGCAACACTGTCACCCTGCCCGGCCAATCGTTCGGCCAAAGCGTAGCCAATGCCCGAGCTAGCGCCGGTAATCCATATCCGGCGCTTCTCGTCGTGATGATGATGATCCATGATTATATTCCGATAATCGGCTGCAAAAGACGTTCAATAATGCCTTTGAATTTGGTCGGTTTTTCCGTCGCGACCAAACAAATGCATGGGCCACCACCTGGCTCAACGATTGGTTGATGTTCCACATGCTCATCCAAATCCGCAATATCACCTGGCCCAAACCGACCAAACCGATCATTGTAGGCGCCAGACAAAATCAGCGTCATTTCCATACCGCCATGCCCATGTTCTGGCACGGCCTGTCCTTCAGCAATATTCAAAAGATAAAGCGAAGATGGCACATCTTTGTCCAAAACAATGTCATGTTTCGAGATACCTGGCGCAACCTTTTTCCATTCAATATCAGCAACTTGTGTACCAAGAAACCGTTGTAATGGCAAAGGCACATCCCCGGCGATCTTTGCGCGCCGTTTAGGGAATGGGTGCACATTCTGCGCATCTACACCGTCGAAGTTCGCTTTGTTTTGATCGTCAATTGCGCCCATAAGTTTGGCAAAAGCATCTTGTTCAACTGCAACTTCTTCAGCTGCTTCGAGCAATTGTCCGCCAAGCTCTTCAGCATTATGGGACGCTTTTTGGCATTGTGGGCACATCGCGATATGTGAGGCGACAATAACCGTAAAGGCTTCATCCAAATCGCCTGCGGCGTACCGTACCAATGTCGCATCGTCGAGGTGATGAGTGAGTTTCATCGCACCGCCTCCAATTTTCCTTTTAGCTTGCCATAGGCAAGTCGCATCCTTGATTTAACCGTGCCAATGGGCAGCGATAGCTTTTTAGCAATTTCGCTTTGACTCATGTCCGCAATAAACGCCAATTGAATGACGTCGCGTTGGTCTTGCGGTAACTCTTTCATGGCAGCGCTCACGCATTCTTCGCGTTCTACTTGCAACATTGCATCGTCGCTGGATTGGCCATCATCTGCAATTTCCATTTCGTACACATCAACATATGGTCGTGACGATGCCTTGCGAAACAGATCAATCCGCGCGTTCCGCGCGATGGTAAAAATCCAAGCACCAACGGTACCGCGGTCGGGCGAAAATTGAGATGATTTTCTCCATACCGTCATCATTACGTCTTGCATCAAGTCCTCTGCCTGCATCATGTTCACACCCCCTTTAAGCATCATGGCTTTGATACGGGGTGCAAAATGTTCGAAGAGAGCCTGAAATGCGGCACGATCTTGCTTAGAACCCACCATGGCAATTAAATGCCGATGATGCTTCGCAAGTTCAATAGCGGTATTGTGGTCGTTGTTACTCACAAGTTTTAACGCCGTTCGCATATTGCAGTCTCCCAATTGTATAAGCGTTACGCATGGGAACGTCGAGTGGATTACTGCAATTCAAAAATAGTTGAAATTACGTAGGACTTATTGCTCGAAATGGGCCTGCACGTCCTTTGCCCACCCCAAAAACAAGCCATCATCAGTTTGAAGCACTGGCCGTTTCATCAATGATGGATTGGCTTTGAGCAACTCCATCGCAGGCAAAGCGCGCGAAGCCTCATCAAGCTGACGCCAGGTGGTGGACTTTTTGTTCACCAATTTCTCTTCACCAAACTTTTGCAGAAAACAAGACAAAGCCGCATCGTCCAAAGGGGTTTGACGCACATCGATAAACTCAACAGTGTTGCCATTAGCTTCAAGTGCTTTCTTGGCTTTCCTGCAACTGTCGCAGTTTTTCAAACCGTAGAGTTTCATGTTAAATCTCCCCTTTTTGTAGTTTCTCATAAAGTGATGGTAGAACCAGACCATCATACCCTTTACGCGAAACACCGTGCCACATGGCTGACAAAATGGCTTCTTCTGTTGCCTCAACAGCCGCCAAAAACAAGCCGTCCAACAAAGTTTCGTCTAAACGGGTTCCTAAAGGTCCCGACGTTGAAAACGCCACGGCAATATCGCCACTGCCATTTCCCAAATAACTACCGGTTCGTCCCAACGCCGCCCCAGAACGCTTAGCGACCCGCTTTAGCTGTCGTGCGTCCAATGGCGCATCTGTTGCCAACACAATAATAATAGATCCTTTGTCCGGACTTTGTGTGTGATCGCTATTTGCCGACAATTTTTTCCCACAAAAGCGGAACTCTGATTGTGCGCCATAGTTTGAGAGCACCAAAGCGCCCAAAGTAAATCGATCGTCACCGATTTCAACGAGCCGTGACGCACTGCCAATCCCCCCTGCATACCCAAAACTCTTCATGCCGGTGCCTGCACCGATTGAACCCAAAGCAAATTCCACGCCTGTGGTATCAAGCGCCACGCGCGCCAATTCTTCAGTCACGTGAAATGCTTGAATATCGTTCAATTGCCCGTCGTTGCATTCAAGCGCAACCGCATTCACCGTAGGTAACCCGCGGCCAATTTTTAGGTTCTCATCAATAGCGCGCTTGATCAAGGTGGTCGTGCAAACCGGCATCGCAAATGTGTTGCTCAACAGAATTGGCGTTTCAAGTTGCCCCAATTCTTCAAGCTGCACCAAGCCAACGCTTTTGCCAAAACCGTTTAGCACTGCAACACCTGCTTCAACCTTGTTGGTAAATAGGTTACCCGCATGTGGCCTTATCGCGGTTACCCCAGTTCGGGCCGTTCCATCGAGCATTGTGGCATGGCCAACGGTTACCCCAGGCACATCTGAAATCAAATTCAGCCCACCGCATGGCAATGTCCACCAGCCACCGCTCAATTGTTCAAACAATGTGTTGTTCCGCATACTCGATCCATCCAAATTAGTGCGTGCATGCTGAAGACCAACACCATCACATGCAATCACCAATTAGTCTTTTCCCCACCACATCAAAGCGAAGGGCATGAAAAAACTAAGATAGAACAAGCGTGCAATATGGTGTGTCGCGACAAATGTTGGGTCCAAGTTCAGCGCAAAGGCCATCGCCGCCATTGCTTCAACGCCCCCCGGTGCAAATGCCACCACCAGTTGGGCAATTGGCAAATCAATTAGCTGCGCCAACAACACCGCAAAAAGAATGGCAGCGAACACGCCGACCAATGTGATCGCCATGCCAGCCCCAAACGCTTTGCGCAATTCAGCCAAAGAAACGCCAGAAAACCGTGTGCCAATCATTGACCCCAAAATCGTGAGCGCCGGCAAAGTAAGCCATTGCGGCATATGCCCCGAAACCAAACCTGACAAATGGGAAATGAGCGAAACAATCATGCCCGCCAACACAAATGCGGCTGGCACCCTAAATTTTTTGAACGCCAAACCAACCAGCGCAGCCATGGCCAAACTAAAGGCCACCCAACGCAAATCCATAAACGTGGTGGGAACAACAAATCCGTTTGCAGCCAAGCCAGACCACACCACCAACATCGGCACCACAAGGGTAAGTGCCAACACACGGATGCTCTGAACAATTGCAACAAGTCTTATGTCGGCTCCCGAATCTACACCAAGCCCAATCACAAAGCTCAAGTGCCCGGGCGAAGCCCCAAGCACGGCTGTTTTCGCGTCATATTTCCAAAATCGTTTCAGCACAAATTGGCTTAAAAAGAACCCCAAAGTCACCGCCAAAACTACAGCGATCAAGCTCAATGGCCACTGTTTGGCCGTTTGATAAACCTCAGGGGTTACACTGGTCCCCATTGATAGACCGATGACCAAAAATGAAACGTCGCGCACCCGCGTTTCAAACGCCAAGTCCAAGCCCAATAAACCTGCTAATGTAACCGCAATTGAAGGGCCCGTTAACGCAGGGGCCGGCAAGTTGATCCAAAACGCAATAAGCGCACCAACACCACCAATGGCAAGCGCAAGCGCTGTTTTTCGCCACAATGCGAAATCTGTCATAAAATTCACCACAAACTGTTCGAACGATAACCCGCGTGTGCCGAACATGTGTGGGACGATTGGCAAGACTCAACGAGTTAAGTCTTTAAAGATTAAGCAGATAAAAGCGAAACGACAAGATCATTTTTCTGCAAATCCGACTTATCTTGTCACTTGGCGAAAAAATCAGAATGTGCCAACCTGCAGATCCCTCCAAAACGCACAAATGCCTCAAAAAGGTGACTAAATGTACCAGAATATGTCAGGCCTTGCCGCCCAATCCAACTTGAGCGTGATTGACCTGCGCTCCGACACGGTCACCCAACCCAGCCCCGCTATGCGCGCCTTTATGATGGATGCTGAAGTCGGTGATGATGTCTATGGCGATGACACGACCATCAACGCGCTTGAAGCGAAAACCGCAGCACTGTTGGGCAAAGAAGCCGGGTTGTTTTTGCCCTCAAGCACCATGTCGAACCTAGCTGCAATGATGGCCCACACCCGGCGCGGCGAAGAGATCATTGTGGGCCGCGGCTACCACATCTTCAAATATGAGGCGGGCGGCTCGTCAGTTTTGGGCGGCGCATTTCCATATCCATTGGAAGTGGCGTTGGACGGCGGCCTAGAGCCAAATGACATTGACGCGGCAATCAAGCCTGACGATCCACATTTTCCCATGTCGCGTGTCTTGAGCCTTGAAAACACCCACACTGGCCAAGCGGTATCCTTAGACCGCATCAACGCATGTCTTGATGTGGCAGATACGCACGGACTAACCAAACATTTAGACGGCGCCCGTTTCTTCAATGCGATCACAAAACTTGGCATTTCCCCTACCGACTTAGCGTCCCGTTTTGACAGCATTAACATCTGCCTATCCAAGGGCCTTGGCGCACCTGTTGGCGCGGTGCTGGTTGGCTCAACATCTACCATTGCTGCTGCGCGCCGTTGGCGCAAAATGCTCGGTGGCGGCATGCGGCAAGCTGGGCTGATCGCAGCGGCGGGCATCTATGCGCTCGACAACAATGTTCGCCGCTTACAAGACGACCATGATCGCGCTGCAACTTTGGCAAATGAGTTGACCGCCCTGAACAAGTTCAAAGTTACCTATCAAGCCAATCAAACCAACATGGTCTATATTGAACCAGCGGCAAAAGATATTGAACCCTTGCGCCAACACCTTGGTCAGCGAGGCATTAATATGGGTGGCGGCAGCCCCGTCCGCATTGTAATGCATTTGGATATTGACGATGACGGATTGACGCGCATTATCGATGGGTTCAAAAGCTATTACGGCTAATTTTAGAGACCCCATATGATCGCGCCAAAATACAACAACAACCTTTGGACCAACACAGCAGCTACACCTTTGGCGCTTGACGCGTTTACGGGTGAACTGAACGTTGACCTCATCATCATTGGTGGCGGCTTTACCGGGTGCGCTGCAGCGCTCGAAGCGGTACAAAGGGGCCTGTCAGTTGTTCTATTGGAGGCACAATCCATCGGATTTGGCGGCTCTGGCCGCAATGTTGGACTGGTCAATGCAGGGCTCTGGACCCCGCCAGACGATGTTGAAAGCACTTTGGGACATGCGGCAGGACAAAAGCTAAACGCCGCTCTCGCCAGCGCCCCCGACTTGGTGTTTTCTCTAATCGAGAAGCACCAAATCAACTGCGACGCTGTGCGCAACGGCACCCTGCATTGTGCGCATTCATCAACCGGTTTGAAAGACTTACACTCCCGGTTTACCCAACAAAAAAAGCGCAACGCCCCAGTTGAATTGATCAATAGAGACGCCACCTGCCAACGCACCGGCAGCGACACTTTTGAAGGGGCTCTGTTTGATCCGCGCGCGGGCACTATTCAGCCCTTGAGCTATTGTCAAGGATTAGCGCAAGCCGCCATCACAAAGGGCGCCAAGCTGTTTGAGAACAGCCCGGCCCTTTCCATAGAAAGACAACTCGAACAATGGCAGGTAAAAACCCAAAACGGAATGGCAACAGCACCAAACCTGATCGTGGCCACCAACGCCTATTCAAACGACCAACTGCTTGGCCAACAAGCCCGCTTTACACTTGTTCATTATTTTCAGTTCGCAACCGAACCTTTAACTGACAAAGAACGTGAAACCGTTCTGCCAAACCTTGAAGGCTGTTGGGACACAGCATTGGTCATGTCTTCGTTCCGCTATGATCGAGATGGCAGGCTGTTGGTTGGTTCTGTTGGCTCATTGGACCACGCCGCCTCTGCAACCCACGAGTTTTGGGCGCAAAAGAAATTGGCTGCGATTTACCCTCAACTCGCCCACAAAAAGCTTGATCATGCCTGGCATGGGCGCATTGCCATGACTCACGATCATTTGCCAAAACTGGTCGAGTTTGGCCCCAACGCCTATTCCGTATTTGGCTATTCAGGGCGAGGCATTGGCCCTGGAACTGTTTTTGGCACCTCACTGGCACAAATGATTGCCACGGGCGACAAAACCCACCTGCCGATGCCCCCTATGAGCGAATATTCAGAGCAATTCACCAAAGTGGCAGGTCTTTATTACGAAACAGGATCAGTTCTCACCCACGCTTCGTTTGCCGCAGGGCGCAGCCTAATCGGACGCTAAGCGCTTTCCCGCCAAATCATCTAAAATTGGGCAATCTGGCCGGTGGTCACCATGACAATTGTCGATCAAAACCGACAAGGTTGACTTGAGAGAATTGAGTTCTTTGATCTTTTGCTCAATCAATGCAATCTTTTTCTTGGCGATAACTTTCACATCGGCGCTAGCGCGTTGCTCATCGTTATAAAGCGAAAGCAACACGCGGCACTCTTCAATAGTGAACCCGAGGCTGCGCGAACGTTGCAAAAAGCACAATCGATGAATGTCCTCTTCGCAATAGTCGCGATAGCCATTGTCCGCCCGACTAGGGCGAACCAGCTCAATCTCTTCGTAATAGCGGATCGTTTTAGCGGGCAAACCCGAACGATCCGCTGCCTGACCAATATTCATCGCTTGGCCTTTTCACGGCATCCATAGGTGGCCACCAATTCTTTGATGTCTTCTTCCGAAAACCCAATTTTTTGCGCCAATTCGATCATATGCTCGAACTCTTTTTTCTCAACAGGACACATGTGTGTTTCCTTCTCTTTCTTGCGGCTAAAGCTTTAGCCCGCGCAATCTTAGTGCGTTTGAAATAACCGAAACCGATGACAAGCTCATGGCAGCGGCCGCCAGCATGGGGGACAACAAAGCCCCCGTTAGCGGAAACAGAACACCCGCGGCAATCGGCACACCAATGGTATTGTAAGCAAAGGCAAAAAACAGGTTTTGCTTGATATTATCTATTGTCGCTTTGGACAGTTTGCGGGCCCGCACGATACCAACCAGATCCCCTTTTAGCAAAGTGATCCCCGCGCTTTCAACGGCAACGTCCGCGCCCGTTCCCATGGCCAAACCAACGTCGGCAGCGGCCAAAGCGGGCGCATCATTTACCCCATCGCCCGCAACCGCCACTTTATGGCCTTTCGCTCGAAAAGCTTCGACCAAATCCTTTTTGCCTTCAGGCAACACATCAGCATAAACTTCATCTATGCCCAATTGTTCCGCAACAGCTTTTGCAGTCGCTTCATTATCACCTGTGGCCATAACCACTTTGAGGCCCTGACGATGAAGTTCATCAATTGCTTGTTTGGTTGTGGGTTTTATCGGATCAGCCACCGCTATCATGCCAGCATATTGGCCTTCAACAGCAACAAACATCACTGTTTTGCCTTTTGAACGAAGCTCATTTGCCGCATCCGCCATTGCCGCTACATTTACCTTCGCGCCATCCATAAGCGCCTGATTGCCCAACAACACAGCTTTTCCCTCAATGCTGCCCGCAACACCTTTACCGGTGATCGCCTCAAATCCGTCAACAGATTGAATTTGAGCACCTTTTTCTTTCGCCGCCTCAAATATTGCTTCGGCAAGCGGATGTTCAGAGCCGCTTTCGAGCGACCCAACAATGCTGAGCAGTTGCTCTTCATCAATCTCTGGTGCGGGCAAAATATCGGTCAAGTGCGGCTGCCCTTGGGTAAGCGTTCCGGTTTTATCAACAATCACAACATCCACCTCGGCCATGCGCTCAAGTGCTTCAGCTTCACGCACCAGAACCCCAGCTTGCGCACCGCGTCCTGTTGCCGTCATCACCGACATAGGCGTCGCCAAACCAAGCGCACAAGGACACGCAATAATCAGCACTGAAACCCCCGCAATCGTTGCAAAAACAATTGCGGGCTGTGGTCCAACAAGCAGCCAAACAAAAAACGCAATCACTGCCACGCCAACAACAGTTGGCACAAAATAGCCAGCAACCTTATCGGCCAAGCCTTGGATGGGTGCACGAGAACGTTGTGCAGCTGCAACCATCGCCACAATTTTTGCAAGCATGGTCTGGTCGCCAACTTTTTTGGCTTCAATGACAATCGAGCCATTCTTGTTGATCGTTCCACCAGTTACCGATGCGCCAATGGTCTTTTCAACCGGCACCGGTTCACCGGTAATCAAGCTCTCATCAATATTGGTTTTACCCTCAAGCACGACCCCATCAACGGGCACGCTTTCACCTGGGCGCACGCGCAATTTGTCGCCCGATAGAATGTTTTCGAGCGGTGCATCATACTCAGAACCATCCGCGTTTATTCGACGCGCTTTCTTTGGCGCAAGATCAAGCAATGCCCGAATGGCATCGCCGGTGCGCTCACGCGCCCGCAGTTCCAAAACCTGGCCCACGAATACCAGCGCAATAATCACCACCGCCGCTTCAAAATAAACTGGCGCATGTCCGCCCATCAATACTTCAGGCGGGAAGATCTGCGGCGCCACCGTCGCCACAACGCTGAACCCAAACGCAGCTCCAACGCCCAGCATGATGAGGGTCCACATGTTGTAATTGCCGGTGCGCAAAGACATCCAGCCCCGTTCAAAAAACGGGAATGCCGCCCACAAGACAACAGGCGTCGCCAACGCAAGTTCAATCCATACCGCGATGTTTTCGCCAATCCAATGCCGGATCGGCAAACCAACCATAGGTCCCATAGTCAATATCAACAAAGGAATAGCCGCCGCTATACTGACCCATAGCCGACGGGTGAAATCAACCAACTCGTGGTTTTCCCCCTCTGGCACCCCATCCATTGGTTCAAGCGCCATCCCACAAATCGGGCACGTCCCCGGCCCTTCTTGCACAATTTCAGGATCCATTGGGCAAGTGTACATTGCCGTCTTGGGCGCAGCTTTCGCTTTTCGTTTGTTCGCACCTGACAAATAGAAGAATGGATCAGCCTCAAATTTGGCATGACATTTAGGGTTACAGAAGTGATATTCTTTTCCCTCATGGGTCAAATGTGGCTTACCCGCACCCAATTTCACCGTCATCCCACATACTGGGTCAATCACGCTATCAGGTGTGATTCCACCTTCGTGTGCATGATCATGCCCGCAACCGCATGTTTTTTCATTAGATTTGCTATCGATTGTCGTCTCGGACATTGGGCGATCCACCGTCAATTGTTGAACTTGACAGCATATATAAACCTTACAGTAATTGGAAGGTCAAGGACGCATAGCAGCTGCGACATTTAGGAACATCTGGCACCAAAAAATATTGAACAGTGCAAGGCTAAGACTTATCGCCCCACTTTGCAGCGCCATCGCGCACCAATTGCACAAACTCCTGTCGCAAGTCATTCAACTTGTCTAATTCCGCTTGGTCCTCGTAGTCCGCGCAGTGCTCGAGCACATATTCAGCACTTGCCACAACATCACGCCAACGCGGATGAGTTGGCAAGGTTTCAACACTGAAGTACTTATCAAGCGTTCGCGTTTGCAGCGAAGAACGATCCAAATGAACACGCCAAATCCCGCTTTTTTCCGCAAATTCAAACTTGTTGGATTTCGTATGGTCTTGCCACACACAAAGCACGCTTTTCATTAAACGAACTGTGGTTTTGCGATAGTGAACGCGGTCGGGTTGATCATCAACTGCTGAAACCATGGACAGTCTTGGCGGCACAGAAGCCATTGGCACTTCAATTGTTTCCAGTGCTTTTTGCAGTGCTGCAATATCGGCCGTTTTCGAACCAGTCTCGTTGCTCTGTTCTGGAACCAAAACCAAACTCAACCCGCCACCGGCTTCTTGGTCCATTTCAAACGCAAAAACCGTGACCTCACCAACGCCAGCCATTGAAAGAGTTCTGGGCTCCGCCTGCCCGTTAGCATTGCAGTCCTCAAGTAGGGAGTGAAAGAATCCCGCTGGCATGCGCGATGAAATATCTACGCCTTCAACATCGGTGCCAATCCAATTGAGCGCAAATCGGTTCGCATAGGTCAAACGCCCACTTTCATCTACACACCAAAGACCAACATTGAGCGTATCCAACAACCCAGCCATTCGGTTTTGTGACAAACGCAATGCATCTTCAACTTGAATGCGGCGCTGCATTTCATTGTGCAATTTCGCGTTTTCTGCCGTTGCTTGGCGCGCTTTTTGCGCTTCCAAAAGCGTACTGATCCGGGCCAGCAGTTCGTCCTTGACGAACGGTTTCACCACATAATCGTTTGCCCCTGCTTCAAGCCCTGCAATAATATCGCGCGTTCGACTACGTGCCGTGACCATAATAATGGGCAGTTCCAACCGGTCAAACCGTTCACGCAATCGTCGCGCCACTTCAAGCCCACTCAAATCGGGCATCATTACATCCAGAATAATCAACTGTGGTTGCGCGGCTTCAATCATCTCAAGCGCGGCTTTGCCGCTGTCTGCAGTGCGAACGCCAAATCCTTGGGGCAGTAAAACATTGCGTAAAACTTGCAAATTAATGGGTTCGTCATCCACCACCAAAATGTCCGGCGCACCCTTTTTCTTGGGCGCTTCATAAGTCAGGGCCAGATTGTCCAAACTGTTTAGCGTTTCATGATATCCATCTTCTAATCCCGCCACCACGGGCACGCCTTCATGTTCAAAATCTTGTTGCGTGGCAGACCGCAACCTCAGTGAAAAATTGGACCCTTCACCCAATGCACTTGTGGCAGTTAACCGTCCACCAAGTATGGTCGCCAGCTGGCGCGCAATGGTCAGCCCTAACCCAGTGCCTCCAGTTTTGCGTGCCGTATCGACCCCATCATCGGCCTGCTCCAGCGGCTGGAACATGCGGCCCAAATCTTCTTGCGAAATGCCAACGCCGGTATCAACAATTGAAATATCCACCCAGTCGTCTTTTGCCTCTGCAAAAATGCGGATGGAGCCAGCTTCAGTATATTTGATCGCGTTGCCAACAAGGTTGTGCAAAATCTGCTCAAGCCGCACCGGGTCAGCCATCACCAACGGCGTATCCTTTTCAATATCCACCCGCAAGGTAACCGGTTCGCCCTGCAACAAAGGCTCAGACAGCTGCAAAACATTGCGCACACTTGTTGCCACATCAACCGGGTGCATATCCAGCCGCATTCGCCCTTGCCGAATACGATAAAGGTCGAGCAGGTCATCAACCAAGCGCGACAGTTTTCGCGCACTAAACGTTATAAGCTGCAACTGGCTGCGCTGTCGCTCGCTCAAGTCCCCAGCCACACCAGCGGACAAGGTTTCGGATATACCAACAATGCCATTCAGAGGGGTGCGCAACTCGTGGCTAGTATTGGCCAAAAACGTGTCCTTCATCCGGTCAGCTTCTTCAAGCTGCGCGTTTTTTTCGCCAATCGCCTCAACGTTGGCATTGATTTGGCTAAGCTGTTCGCGCACGGCATCGCGCATGCGGCCAAAGCTGTCCGCTAACCGTTTCAACTCGATTGGCTTCTCAATCCGTGGCATCGAGCGATTAAGGTCCCCTGCCGCAATCGCTTCAGCGGTGTTTGTGATCCGCAAAATTGGATTGGTGGCACTGCGTGCCAGCCGCGCCGCAATCAAAAACAATATAGGGATCGCCAAAAGGGCAATGGTTGTCACAGTCCCAATTAGAGTATTGGCCGTTGAGTAAGCTTGGGCCGACGGCACTTCACTCACTAATAGCCAGTTCGCATCGAACACGGGCACATCCCCAAAGGCCGCCAAAGCCGCACTGCTCGAAAGACCCCGGTCAATTTTCGCGGTCCCCGAATTTGGCAATGTCGCTCGATCAATCGCCGGTCTTTCCCCAATCGCATATATGCCATCCAAGGGCTGGCTCAGCACCTGCCGACGCGAGGACAACAAATAGATTTGCCCCGCCTCTCGCGTTTCAGATTGCACGATCCGCTCAATTCCATCCGTTTGCAGCCGGAAGATCACGGCCCCGCTCGGGCGTGAATAAAACCGCACCTTAACCGCCACATAGGCAACAAACTCACCAGTCACGGGGTCATGTTCAAAATCGCCAAAAACGATGCCTTGATCAGTTTCCCCGTTCAACACCTCATGGGCAACCTTTGCCAAAGGCGAATTGGACACCGCCCCGGATATGCTGGTCGCAAGGTAATTGTCTTTTTCAACCGAATAGACAATGCGGCCACCATTATTCACGAGATAAAGATTGTCATATTCTGAGGAGGCCAAAAAAGCCTCATATTCGCCGTGGAACTGAGTATGCATATTGTCGTAAATCAACGCAGAACTGATTAGATCGTCACGACTGATGGCATTTTCACCGGCGCCGATTCCAAACGCGCCGCGCAATATCCGTGCAGCTTCTTCTGGCTCGGTAGATATTTCGCGAAACCCGTAGCTAAAACCGTAAAATTCGCCAATTGAATAGCGCACAATATTGGTCTGGCTCAGGCTGTCGGCTTGGCGTGAAGCGAACTGAATATATTGCCTGATCTCGGAACGTTTTGCTTCGTTTACAAATTCAAGTTTGGCAAAATTTTCCCCTTCAACATTGCGGATTAGCACGTAGAAGAAAGTCGCGCTGACGATAAGCAAGGGGATCAACGATATGCCTGCAAAGGCCAGTAAAAGGCGCGCATGCAAACCTTTGGGCGCCAGAATGTCGATGCCGAAATAATTCACCTAATACTCCCTCAAAACAACGCCAAAGCGCCCTTTTTGTCCCAGCCAAACTTTGCCCAACTTCGTCTCTTGTTCTCTATCCCAATAACAAGACAACCATCACTTTTGACGATTTTACGGCACATTTTTCAGAACCGTTGAAGTGACTCTAGGTATTAAATTGGTTCTGTATAGGATTTCCGGTATTGATGGCCAGGTCAAGTTTCATTTTTGGCACCGATCCGGAACGAGGGATTTGCAGCGCAATCAATGATGTTGCAGATTATGAGGAATATTTTTAGGAGGAAACCCCATGCGTTCTAGCATGATTTTGCCCGCAATTGCGTCTGCGCTTATGCTGACAACAGCCGGTGCTCAAGCCGAAGCGATTTTGACAGCCGTGCCGCACCAAACTACGGCGCACATCGAAAACTACAACCCATTCAACCAAACAACTGTTTTGCGCTCTGTACGTGACTTCATGTACGAGCAACTCGTTGTCTTCAACCGCATCCAAGGTGGCCGCGCTGAATACCGTTTGGCAGAAAGCTTTGAATATTCTGACGATCTTAAGTCAGTAACGTTCAAGCTTCGCGATGGCCTAAAATGGTCAGACGGCGAAGCGCTTGACGCTGACGATGTGGTATTCACCTTCAACCTGATCAAAGAACACCCAGCGCTCGACGTTCGTGCGATTTGGGAAAAATTGGATAGTGTTGAAAAAGTCGACGCCACCTCTGTCAAAGTGAACTACAAAGAAGCAAGCACTGGCCTGATCTTTGATGTGGCACGTTTGCACACGGTGCCTGAACACATTTGGTCATCAATTGAAGATCCTGTGAGCAGCTTGAACTTGAACCCGGTTGGTTCTGGTCCGCTTACAGAAATCCGTCGCTTTACACCGCAAGAATATGTGCAGTGTCGCAACCCGTTCTATTTCCAGAATGACGATCTTGCAGTTGACTGCATGCGCTTCCCACAAATCGCCAACAACGACCAAGCCCTAACAGCAGCCGCAAAAGGCGAGTTGGATTGGTTTGGCTCATTCCTGCCCGACATTGAAAAAACCTACGTTGCAAAAGACCCAGAAAACCACAAATACTGGTTCCCTGGTGGCTCGTTGGTCATTTTCAACATGAACATGAATGCAACCGAAGAGGGCAACAAAGAAGCCTTTAACGACGTTAATTTCCGTCGCGCGTTCTCCATGTCAATGGATCGCCAAGCCATGGTTGATATTGCAGGTTACGGTTACCCAACAATCAACCAATATCCATCTGGTCTTGGCCGTGGTTACCACGCTTGGAACAATCCAGAAGCTGATGCACAATATGGCAAGTTCACCGAATATAATGTAGAAGCTGCAGCAGCATTGTTGGCAGAAGCTGGCTACAAAGATACCGATGGTGACGGTTTTGTTGAAACACCATCAGGCAAACAAATCTCGTTTGATCTGATCGTGCCAAACGGCTGGACTGACTGGGTGAACACCGTGCAATTGGCTGTTGAAGGGCTGCATGAAGCAGGCGTGAATGCGCGTGTTGCAACCCCTGAAGCTGCTGCATGGACACAAAGCTTGCTTGATGGCAGCTACCAAGCCGGTATCAACGCTTTGGTTGTCGGCGTTACACCACACATGGCGTTCGATACGTTCCATTCGTCAAAAGTGGGCTCAAGCCGCTTCTCAGTAACTGGTTACACCAATGAAGAGTTGGACGGGTTGCTTGATAGCTTCTTCAAAACATCTGATGAAGCCGAACAGCGTGCCATCATGAACGACGTGCAAATGATTTTGTCAAAAGATATGCCGCACGTTGCTGTGTTCAACAACCCATATTGGTACCAATATTCAACGAAACGTTTTGAAGGCTTCTTCTCTGCCGACAACGACCAAGCTGTACCAACCGTACACGATGGCAACCCAGAACGTATTCTGCACCTGCTTTCAATAAAGCCCAAAAGCTAGATCCTGACACTAGCCTTGAGGGCTTAGTCCCTCCCGGTTGAAAGCATGAACAGGTGGGCGGCGCACAGCATAGCGTCGCCCATTCTCTAAATCTTGGGTGAACATATGTCTTTTATTCTGCGTCGCATTCTCTTTTACATCGTTGCCTTTTTGGTGGCCGCATCTATCAACTTCATGTTGCCCCGCCTGATGCCCGGCAACCCCATCGACATTATGTTCGCCAATGCAGGCAATACATTGCCACCTGAAGCGAAAAAAGCGCTCGCTGAAACGTTCGGCTTTGTGGAACGTCCGCTGTACGAAGAGTATTTCATCTATCTAAAGTCCGTCTTTTCTTGGGATTTTGGCATCTCCATCAAGTACTACCCGCTCACCGTTCTCGACGTCTTGATGATGGCCTTGCCCTGGACCCTGTTCCTAGCTGGCACCTCCGTCATTTTGGCCTTTTGCATTGGCTCCATGTTGGGCGTTTATGCCGCGTGGAAACGGGGCAGCTGGTTCGACAGTTTGGTGTCCCCTTCCGCGCTTGCGGTGCAATCTGTGCCAGCCCTTGTGGTCGCCATTACAACGCTTTACGTTTTCGGCCTTGTGCTGCAATGGCTCCCCACGGGATACGCCTATGCGCCAGCGCTTGATCCGGGTTGGACCTGGTCCTATTTCGGCTCAATCGCCTATCACGCCATCATGCCCGTCGGCACCCTCGCCTTTGTGTCGCTCGGGGGCTACTTGATCACCATGCGCAATAATATGATTGGGCAGCTGGGAGAAGAACATGTGGTTATGGGCCACGCGAAGGGCCTAACAGACAGCCGCGTGCGCTACAATTACGCCGCTCGCAATGCGCTTTTGCCTTCAATGACCGCATTTGCGCTTAGTCTGGGCTCTGTCATGGGTGGGTCGCTGATTATTGAAATCGTGTTCAACTATCCCGGCCTTGGCAATCTCTTGTTTCAAGGCATTATCGCGCGTGACTATCCGCTGATCCAAGGCCAATTGATCATCATGACCTTGGCCATGCTGACCGCAAATCTGCTCATCGACTTCATCTATATCTTCCTCGA
>NZ_CAKZPW010000015.1:0-4792 GCF_937139385.1 uncultured Maritalea sp.
ACATTTATTTTGCCCGTCCAGACAGTATTGTAGAGGGGAAAAGTGTCTACCAGATGAGGAAAAACATTGGGGCGCAATTGGCTAAAGAGGCGATGGTTGAGGCGGATATTGTGGTGCCAGTGCCTGATTCTGGAGTTCCGGCGGCGCTTGGTTACGCTGAGGCTTCTGGGATTCCTTTTGAGCTTGGAATTATCCGAAACCATTATGTGGGGCGGACTTTTATTGAGCCAAGTGATCGAATTCGACATTTTGGGGTGAAGCTTAAGCACAATGCTAATCCGGATGTGATTCGCGGTAAAAATGTGGTTTTGGTTGATGATGTGCCAAAAGATGAGCACACCATCAAACGGTTGCAAGACCATGTGAAGGCAACAATCGCCCCTTACAAATACCCGCGTTCTATTATCTTTACTGATACGCTGCCCAAAACACAGACGGGCAAAATCCAGCGTTTTCAATTGCGAGCATCATAAAAACCATGAGCGACTTTCAAAAAACAAAATCAATGTTCCATTTGCCAAAAGGCATAATTTATCTCGATGGCACCTCTTTGGGACCCTTGCCCAAAGCAACGCCCGAGAAGGTGGGCAGCATGTTGACCCAAGAGTGGGGCGACATGCTGATCACCGGCTGGAACAAAGCGGATTGGATGGGCCAACCTTCTCGTGTTGGCGACCGCATCGGCAAATTAATCGGTGCACCTGCCGGGTCAGTTGTGATGGGCGATACTTTGTCGATCAAAGTCTATCAAGCAGTTGCATCCGCGCTCGAATTAAACCCAAGTCGCAAAGTGGTGCTTTCTGATAACGGCAATTTCCCCACTGATCT
Source organism: uncultured Maritalea sp. (assembly GCF_937139385.1). Lineage (NCBI taxonomy): Bacteria > Pseudomonadati > Pseudomonadota > Alphaproteobacteria > Hyphomicrobiales > Devosiaceae > Maritalea > uncultured Maritalea sp. The sequence goes on from NZ_CAKZPW010000015.1 coordinate 829, forward strand.
TTATATGGTCGAGGGTCTGCTCAAGTCGCTCGATAAGGGCCAAGAATTGCGCCTTGCCAACCCAGAAGACGTTGAAGCCGCCTTAAGCGAAGAAATCGCTGTGTTGATGCTAACGGAAGTCGATTATCGCACTGGCCGCAAGCACGACATGAAGGCGCTCACACAAAAAGCCCATGCCCTTGGCATCCTGGTTATTTGGGATTTGGCCCACTCCGCTGGCGCGGTTGAAGTGGACCTTACCGCCTGCGACGCAGATTTTGCCATTGGTTGCACATACAAATACTTAAACGGTGGCCCTGGCGCACCTGCCTTCATCTATGTTGCGCCAAAACATCAAGAAAATGTCCGCCCTGCCCTTTCAGGCTGGCTGGGCCATGAAGCACCCTTCGCCTTTGATATCGATTACCGACCCGGCACAGGCATTGAACGGATGCGCGTTGGCACCCCGCCGGTGATCGCCCTTACCGCGCTTGAGAGTTCCCTAGATATTTGGGACATGGTCACAACGGCCGATGTACGAGCCAAATCGATTGAACTATGCGACCTCTTTATCGCAGAAGTTGAAAAACGCTGCCCATCGCTTGAGCTTTCAAGCCCACGCGACGGCGCAAACCGCGGTTCGCAAATCTCCTTCAAATTTGAACACGCCTATGCGGGTATGCAAGCTTTGATCGACAATGGCGTTGTCGGCGATTTCCGCGCTCCGAACTCCATGCGTTTTGGTTTCACCCCGCTTTACATCGACGAAGAGGACGTGATCGGTGCCGCTGCAATTTTGGAGCGGGTCATCAATGACAATTTGTGGGACAACCCCAAATATCAAACACGTTCGCGGGTAACCTGATCCATGCAAACCGGCCTTCACCACATAAAATCCAATTGGGCGCAACATCACTTTGTTGCGTGCGATTGGTATGTGACCGACGAAAGCCGTTTTAGCGTCCCAAGGGGTGCCGCTTCCAATTTGAATTAGCAATTGTTCTTCGCCCAATTTCGGGCAATGCTGAAATTCAAATTTGGATGGTAAAAATGACCAACGAAAACAAACCCTACGATCCCGCCAAAGAAGGCGCGCAAATGTCGTTTGATGGACGCATGTCCTATGGCGACTATTTGCAAATCGATAAAATCCTGGATGCCCAGCACCCGCTCTCCAGCGCGCACGACGAAATGCTGTTCATCATCCAGCACCAAACTTCAGAACTGTGGATGCGCTTAGCCATCCACGAACTCAGCGCCGCGCGCGAAGCGATCAAAACCGATAATCTTGCGCCCGCGTTTAAAATGCTGTCCCGCGTCGCCCGCATTTTCGAACAACTCAACAACGCATGGGACGTTTTGCGCACCATGACCCCAAGCGAGTATACCGAGTTTCGCAACACACTTGGGCAATCTTCGGGCTTTCAGTCCCATCAATATCGCTTGGTGGAATATGTACTGGGCAACCGCAACCAAGCCATGCTTAAGCCGCACGCGCATAAGCCCGAAGTCCACGCATTGCTAAAGGCAGAACTATTATTGCCCAGCCTTTACGATGAAGCTTTGCACCTGCTGGCGCGGCACGGCATTGCCGTCCCCCAAGAAATTCTTGACCGCGATGTCAGCCAACAGCACCAAGCAAATGAGGGTGTCGAATTGGCGTGGAAACAAGTTTATCAAAACACTGGCAAAAACTGGACGCTCTACGAACTCGCCGAAAAGCTTGTTGATTTCGAAGATTATTTCCGCCGCTGGCGCTTTAATCACGTTACAACAGTAGAGCGAATTATTGGATTTAAACGGGGAACCGGCGGCACTGGCGGCGTTTCTTATCTTCGGCGTATGCTCGAAGTAGAACTATTCCCCGAACTTTGGCATGTGAGGACCCAGCTATGACCACTTGTGTTTTTGTGCAACTGCGTTGCCACCCCGGCAAAACATATGAAGTCGCAGATGCCATTTATGAGCGTGAAATCACCTCAGAGCTTTATTCAACCAGCGGTGATTTTGATCTTCTGATGAAGATCTACATTCCCGACGGCGAAGATGTGGGCATGTTCATCAACGACCATATTGTTGATATCCCCGGCATCTCACGATCGTTGACCACTTTGACGTTCAAGGCGTTTTAGGCCAAAGCAAATCTTGGCAATTGATAAAATCGACTGAACTAAATCAGTTGAACAAATCGTCCGGCGCTCCAAGGCGCCGGCAACCTGCCCCAATGTCAGCGGCCCAAAATTTCGCCAATCAAGCAGACATGACGCTCGCCATCACCAAATATGGCGCCAAATTCAAACATATATTTGACGATCAGGCCCAAGTGTTGCAGCGCACGGACTTGGCGGTGGGCATAAACACGCTCAAAAAACCAGGCAGTTAAGTAACAACTGAAGTAAATCCAAAGCAATTGATCAATTAGTCAAATTTAGACAAAGGCACACCAGCACCTACAAGCAACCTATAAGCGACCGAGAAATTTAGTTTAATATTTGTTCAATCTTTACATAGTACTTTCGCCAACACTGCAACTCCAAGTTGATAACTTCTCCGGTGGTCACAATGTTCGCATCTGTAAAACGCAGTTTACTTGACACCTTGTTGCCCAAGAGCCTTCGCACGCCGGCCGGCTTCGCGCTAACAACGCGCGACAAAAATGGCAAATTACTCAAAAAGCCAATCCCTTTGACCAGGCAGGAAACGCTTGCGCGCCTATCTGAGATCAACACCAGCATTTCAAAAATGCGGCAAATTGCGGAAAAGGCAGCAACTGAAGCCAAAAGCCTTTCACTGCAAAGCGAGGAAGCCGCGCAACTCGCGCGCAAATGTACAATTGCCTTGGAACATTGCGCAAAGATCAGTGAACAAAACGATTTCTTCTATAGCTCCATTCACTCGAGTGAAGACCCATTCATGATGGACCGCAAACACACAAGATACGCCGGGCAACTCGATGAGATCGCCACCACCTTATCCTCAATCGTAAAGACCATCTGCAAAGACTGATCTTGCACCCCAATTCTATGGTTGCTTGCCGCTTCACCCGCTCATAGAATTGGGCATGGAAAACACACAACCGTCTAGCCCTATAAAGACCTACGCGCTTGAAACGCAACGCCTTGTGTTGCGCCCCTTTTCCACCGCAGACACCCACCGGATTGTCCAAATATTTGCTGACCCTCGGGTATCCAAATGGGTTGATGACGGCACGCCATTAAGCGAAGACCAAGCAAAACGATGGATCGCGGCCTCCTTTGCTTCCGTAGAAAAAAACGGCACCAGCGCAGGTGCCATCATCGAAAAAAACACTGGTCAAATGATTGGATGGGGCGGCATTGTCCACCCGCAAGGGACCTCACCTGAGATCATTTATGGTCTAGAATATGCCGCATGGGGCAATGGGTACGCAAAAGAGATCGCAACAGCTATTGTAAAAAACGGCCTCGGCATCCTAAAAATCAACCGCCTTCGCGCCACGGTCGACCCGGAAAACATCGCCTCCATCAAAATCCTAAGATCTCTGGGATTTCAACTCATCTCCAGTGGACTTGATGAGAACGGATTACCAACAGACGTTTATCACCTAGGGTGATGGAGCGGGTGAAGGGAATCGAACCCTCGTCGTCAGCTTGGGAAGCTGCTGCTCTACCATTGAGCTACACCCGCTTATCGCACCTGCTTTTGCTCGGGCCTTGCGTGGTCATCAAGCAGCATAGGACGTACAGCGAGTTATTTGAAACGCAAGCACTCTTGCTTTTCGTTTGCATTCCAAATTAGTTGCTCTAACAAATTTGAATATGCTCACAAACTGCGGCCTCAAAAAACCAAAGTGACATACTGCAGTTATTGAACTCTCAACTTGCCATCGCTTCGCGCAGCGAGCGCACAAGCGTGTCCTTTTCTGCTAGCTTGTCATCATTATGCTGGTTGACAAATGCCCAGCTCAACGCGCTCAAATGCAACTCCAGCAAATCCGGACGGGCCT
>NZ_CAKZPW010000016.1:0-4210 GCF_937139385.1 uncultured Maritalea sp.
TTCTTCAACATTAAATTAATGTAAAAAAGGAGAATTTAAATGTCATCAGGAATAGTTATTTCATTTGCTACCGAAAAAGGCGGTAGTAAAAAAACAACTCAAAATCAAATCGTAGCAGAAATCTTTGCTAACGAAGGTTATTCAGTCAATGTTCTTGACTTTGATCCACAAGGCACTATGGCTAAATGGATTGAAAGACGCAACGATCTTATTGACGAAAATAAAGAAAACGAAGGAATTGATATTCCAAAAATACATCATTCGCGGTGTCGTCATGGCAGGTCTTAAAGGATGAAGGACACAACTAAATTTCCGAATGAGACTTACAAAGATACCGTGTTGGCTCCGCGGTGCGAAGGGGCCAAGGCGCACTATGTGCAGCCAATTCGAGCGATCAATCAAGCTCATCTGGTGATGCTGGCCGAAACAAAGATCGTTGATGAAGAAACCGCAGCAAAAATAGCAAATGCGCTGCTTCACATTGACCAAAATGTTGATGTTGACGGTCTGCAATATACCGGCGAATTCGAAGACTATTTCTTTCTGGTTGAAGCGGAGCTCAAATCTCGACTTGGACCCGATATCGCTGGCGCTTTGCACACAGCCCGCAGTCGCAACGACATGGACCATACCGTGTTTAAGTTGGTGCTTCAGCAACGCACGGACGCTCTGCTTGCACTGGCCCAAAATTTGGCGGACCAAATGGTCTCAACGGCCCAAAGGGAAAGTGACACACTGATTGTCGCTTATACCCATGGCCAACCTGCCCAACCCAGTACCTTTGGGCACTATTTGGGTGCGGCCACCGAAGTGTTGTTGCGCGATATTGAGCGCTTGGAACTTGCACGTAAGTCTTTGGATAAATGCCCAATGGGGGCCGCAGCCATCACAACCAGTGGTTTTCCAATTGATCGCCATCGCATGGCAAATTTGCTTGGTTTTGGCGCGCCACAGGAAAACGCGTATGGGTGCATCGCGTCCGTTGATTACGTGACCGGACTTTATTCAGCTATGAAACTACTGTTTTTACATCTGGGGCGTTTGGTTCAGGATTTTCAGTTTTGGAGTGCTTTTGAAGTTGGTCAACTCTATGTGCCAAACAGCTTTGTTCAGATCAGCTCGATTATGCCGCAAAAACGCAATCCGGTGCCAATAGAACATCTACGGCTGTTGTCATCTTTGAGCGTTGGGCGCTGTGACATGATGGTCAACAATATGCACAATACTCCGTTCACCGATATGAACGATAGTGAGGGGGAAGTGCAACAGGCCGGGTACGCCGCGTTTGAGAGTGGTGGCCGTGTTTTGCAGCTTCTTAGCGCATTTGTTCCAGCCCTTTCAATCAATGCAGATAAAGTGCGCCAAAACACGGATGCGTCTTGCATCACGATAACCGAGTTGGCTGATACGCTTGTGCGCAAAGACGGATTGTCGTTCCGCCAAGCGCACGAAGTGGCAGCACAAACCGCCAAGTCAGTGATCGCAAAGAACGTTGGTTTGGCACAAGGGTACGAAGATTTCTTGGTGCATTTTGGTGAATCCATCGGCCAAAAATCCTGTTTGGATCTCGAGATGTATCAGCGCGCGGTGGCCGCTGAACACTTTGTAAAAGTTCGAGACCGATTTGGCGGGCCGGGCCCAGATGCCTTGCGCGCGTCGTTAGACGGATACCAAAAGCAGATAAAGCTGTTCAAAGAAAACCTTGCAGCTAACCTTAAAAAACAACAAGTGGCAGATGACGAACGTGAAAAATCGTTCAACCAGCTAGCTTCTAAAAGGGGGAATTGAGGTGGCAACTGTTTCACTCAAAAAACTGACGAAAAGATACGGTAAAACCGAGGTCCTTCATGGCATAGATCTCGAGGTGAGTGACGGTGAGTTCATTGTTTTTGTTGGACCCTCTGGGTGCGGTAAATCAACCACGTTGCGCATGCTTGCCGGGCTTGAAGAGGTCAGTGAAGGCGAAGTTCAAATCAATGATCTAGTGGTCAATAACTTGGAGCCAAAAGAGCGCAATATTGCGATGGTGTTCCAAAACTACGCGATTTACCCGCATATGAGTGTGCGCAAAAATATCGGTTTCGGTCTGCACACGGCAAAGCTGCCAAAGGAAGAAAAAGAAAAGAAGATCGAAGAGGTCGCGGCGTTGTTGAGCATGACCGATCTGCTTGATCGTAAGCCCTCCCAATTATCCGGTGGTCAACGCCAAAGAGTTGCAATCGGCCGGGCAATGGTTCGCGATCCAGCGGTGTTTTTGTTTGATGAACCGCTTTCAAATTTGGATGCCCAATTGCGCACGCAAATGCGGTTGGAAATCAAAAAACTGCACCAACGTGTGGGGACGACAATCATCTTTGTGACCCACGACCAAGTCGAAGCCATGACACTGGCGGATCGAATTGTGATTATGAAAGATGGTTACATTCAGCAGGTTGGAACGCCTTCGCAAGTTTTTCAAAGTCCGAAAAATATGTTTGTCGCTCAGTTCATCGGTGCGCCTTCAATGAACATGTTGGAAGGTCAACGTACCGATAAAGGTGTGCAGGTAGCTGACAATCTAACGATAGACTTGCCAAGGGATACCAAGGTGGACAGCATCACGATTGGCATACGGCCAAGTGCATTGGTGCCCGTTGCGGACGGGGCACCCTGTTTGATGGAGGGCAAAGTACTGCTGGTTGAGCCATTGGGGACCGAAACGCTGCTTTATGTGCAAGTGGGGGACAATGAAGTCATTGCCAGTGCGCCGGGTCGACAGCATCCGCAAATGGGCGATATCGTTCGTTTGAATGCGCCAGCAGATGAAATTCATTTCTTTGACACACAAACTCAGAATTCAATTCTGTGAGTATAGGCAAGTCCGGTAAAATCCTTACCGTAGGGCGGGTGTATTGCGATTTCGTGTTTTCTGAATTTGCGCGCATGCCCGTTCTCGGTGAAGAAGTTTTCGCCGATAAATTTGGCGTGCATGCGGGCGGCGGCGCCTACATAACGGCAGCACACCTTGTGAGTTGTGGAAAAACCACCGCGCTTTGTGCTGTTTTGCCGGCTGCACCTTTTGATGCCCTCATTCACGAAGAGATTTTTTCTGCAGATATTGATGTTGGCCCCTGTGTTGTGGCGTCGCCCGAATGGGGAATTCAAACCACAATTGCCATGGCCCATAATGGTGACAGAGCATTTTTGACAAGAAGAGGCGGTTTTGCAGTGCCTGCTGCCTGCCAAAAGGAACTGGCGAGCGGAAAATACCGTCACTTGCATATTGCCGAGCTGGCAACGCTGATTGAATGCCCACAGCTCTTGGATTGGGCGAGCCAAGCACACCTAACAGTCTCGCTTGATTGCTCTTGGGATGAGGGTGCGATGCATCATCGTGACGCCACAAAATTGATCTCACAAGTTGATGTTTTTTTGCCAAACCTAGCAGAGCTGCAGTTTATTTTGCAAACCGATGAGATTGTGGCGTCAGATGTAAACGCAACATTTGGCGAAAGCTGCCTTGTGGTCGTCAAAAAAAGTGCCGATGGTGCGTCTCTGATCCAAAGTGGCGATCAAATTCATTCGCCAGCAATTGCGAGAGAGGTGGTTGACACAACCGGGGCCGGCGATGCCTTCAATGCAGGGTTTATCTCGGCATGGCTTGATGGCAGGACTTCAGCCGAATGTTTGTTGGCGGGGAACAAACAAGCCTCAATTTGCGTTTCAAGTCTAGGTGGTGCCTCTTCTCACGATCGGAAAACTGAACAGTTGTATAATCAGTTGAAAACGCCTGTTGGCTCGAGATGAGGTGCGATGCATTTCGTCACACAGTTTTGAGTAGAGTATGTCCCAAATAATTGTAGACAGAAAATGAAATGATCGCAGTGAGCGGGTTGAAGGGCGCTCAACGCGCAGTCTAGTTTTATGTCCGCAGTTTGGCCGCTTGAATTTCTTTGCCCAACCAATCGATAAACGCCAGACCCACCGCAGACTGCATGCGGGTTTCGGGCAAGACGAATTGAAACATGCGCTCGCAAGGAATTGTGGCTGTAAACGGCTCCACAAGTTCACCTTTGGAAATGGCATCAGCAACATATAGTTCGCGCACAATGGCAATGCCTTGTCCAGCAATCGCGCTCTGCAAAACCAAGTCTGCATTATTGTAGGATAAGTCTGCGCGGCTTTCGTCGGTAAATCTTGGCGCGTAAATGGATAAGAACTTACTCCAATA
>NZ_CAKZPW010000017.1:0-4211 GCF_937139385.1 uncultured Maritalea sp.
CTGATGACAGCACCAACGCACAAAAAGGCATTTTTGCCCCGATCACCTCTGTGACCGCCGTTGATCCTTCCACCATCGAGATCAAAATTGCGCAGCCGCAGGGCGATTTTTTGTTCAATATTGGCCGGGGCGACGCGGTTATTGTTGCGCCTGAGAGTGCTGAAACCAACCAATCCAACCCCGTTGGCACTGGCCCCTTTAAGTTCGTGCAATGGGATCAAGGCAGCCGCGTCATTTTGGAGAAAAACCCTAATTACACCGGCACACCAGCGTTTATGAACAAGGCGAGGTTCGTGTTTATTTCTGATCCGAACGCGGCGCAAAACGCCATGCTTGCTGGTGATGTGGACGGGTTTGCCAACTTCCCTGCGCCTGAAAGTCTGGCGATTTTTGAAGCAGACCCACGTTACCAAGTGGTGCGCGGCTCTACAGAGGGCGAAACCATTTTGTCCACCAATAACGCCAAAGCGCCGTTCAACGACAAACGCGTGCGCCAAGCCATTGCTCATGCGCTTGATCGGCAAGCTATTATCGATGGGGCGATGTTTGGTTATGGCACACCAATCGGCACACATTTTGCACCGCATCACCCCTATTACGAAGATCTGTTAGACACTTATCCGCGTGACATTGAACGGGCCAAAGCTTTGCTGGCAGAAGCGGGTTACCCAGAAGGGTTTGAAGCCACCTTCAAATTACCACCGCCAACTTATGCGCGTCGTGGTGGGCAGATTATCGCCGCCCAATTGCGCGAGATTGGCATTGAGTTGGAGTTGATCAACGTCGAGTGGGGCCAGTGGCTTGAAGATGTGTTCAAAACCAAAAACTATGATCTTTCGATTGTCAGCCATGTGGAACCGTTTGATATCGGCATTTATGCGAACCCGGATTACTATTTCCAATATGACAATGTGGTGTTTCAAGCGATCATTGAAAAACTCAATGTGACCGCTAATGAAGCCAAGCGCGAACAGTTGGCCCGTGCTGCCCAACGCATTTTGACTGAAGATGCGGTGAACGGCTATTTGTTCCAACTGGCAAAGACCGGCGTTTGGAACACAAACCTTGAAGGCATGTGGCTAAACTCCCCGGTCGAAGGCAATGATTTGACCGCTGTTCGCTGGACAAATTGAGCTTGACTTTACAGCGCTAGCAGGGCCGATTGACCCCTATGATTGGCTTTGCAGCAAAACGGTTATTTGGCGTCGCGGTTACCCTTTTGGTGGCCGCGGCGATCCTGTTTTTTCTGCTGGATATTTTGCCCGGCGACCCGGCGCGGTTTATGCTGGGGATCAACGCTACCGAGGACGCGGTGGCTGCATTGCGTACCGAGTTGGGCTTAGATCAACCCGCTTTCAATCGGTTCTTCATTTGGCTCTTTGGCTTGTTTCAAGGCGACCTTGGCATCAGCTTTTCACAACGGATGCCCGTCACTCAATTGATGGCCGAACGGTTGCAAGTCAGCTTGCCGCTGGCACTTGGGGCGCTTGCCCTTTCCACCCTCATTGGATTGCCCATCGGCATTTTCGCCGCGCAACATCGTGGCAAATTGGGCGACACATTGGCGATGGTTTTGGCGCAGATCGGCATTGCCATCCCCAACTTTTGGTTCGCCATGCTTTTAGTGCTCGCCTTTGCTGTCACATGGCGCATACTCCCGCCCGGCGGTTTTGTGCCGTGGGGTGAGAACCCATTGCTGGCGCTGCGCTCTTTGGTGTTGCCCACGATTGCATTGGCGTTGCCGCAAGCCGCTATTTTGGCACGGGTGATGCGCACATCATTGGTGGATGTGATGCAGGCCGATTTCATCCGCACGGCGCGCGCCAAGGGCCTCTCGCAAAGTCAAGCCATTTGGCGGCATGGGGTGCGCAATGCGCTACTTCCGGTGCTGACGATCATGGGATTGCAATTCGCGTTTTTGATCGCCGGCACCATCATTGTTGAAAACGTGTTCTACCTGCCCGGATTGGGCCGATTGATTTTCAGCGCCATTTCCGCCCGCGACCTAATTGTGGTGCGCAGCGCCATATTGGTATTGGTGGCTATGGTGATTTTGGTGATGTTCATCGTTGATTTGGCTTATGCGTTGGTTGACCCGCGCATCCGCACTGGTGGAGGGCAAGACGATGGCTGAGCAATCCACGTTCGTCCGCGCGCTGCACCACCCCAGTTTTCGACTAGGTCTCTTAGGCAGTGCTTTATTTGTTTTGCTGGCGCTGATCTCGCTGGTCTGGACGCCCCACCCAACTGATATTGTCGACATTCCAAATCGGTTCGCAAACGTCAACGCCAACAATTGGCTGGGCACGGATTATCTAGGTCGCGATCAATTGAGTTTATTGATGGTTGGCATCGCGTCGAGTTTAAAAGTCGCGCTTTTGGCCGTGGCGATTGGCGCCTTGATCGGCGTGCCTTTGGGGCTGATGGCAGCGGCGCAGCGCGGTTGGCTGGAAGCTGTCATTCTTCGGTTCAATGATTTCATTTTCGCTTTCCCTGCCATCATTTCGGCGATCATCATCACCACACTTTTTGGCCCTTCCGCGATTAATGCGATGGTGGCGATTGGGATTTTTAACATCCCTGTTTTCGCCCGGGTTGCACGCGGCGGCGCGCTGAGCCTGTGGACGCTTGAATATGTGGACGCAGCGAAACTCTCAGGACTTTCAAACGCGCAGATCAGTTTGCGCCATATCATGCCCAATGTGGCGAGTTTGCTGATTGTACAGGCCACCATTCAACTCTCGCTTGGGGTTTTGGCCGAAGCTGGCCTTTCCTACATTGGGTTGGGGACACAACCGCCGGACACCAGTTTGGGATTGATGTTAAAAGAGGCGCAGAGTTTCTTCTTCGGCTTCCCCATGCAGGCGATTATCCCCGGCATGGCAATTGTGCTGTTTGTGATCAGCTTCAACCTACTGGGCGATGGCTTACGCGATACGCTTGATCCCAAACTCACCAAAGCCGGAGGCGTTGATGTCGCTGGTTGAGGTGAAAGACTTATCCATAGGTTTTGGCGACCACACGGTGGTGCACCAAATGTCATTGTCCATTACCCCCGGCCAACGGGTCGGCGTTGTGGGGGAAAGCGGATCGGGCAAAAGCCTTACCGCTTTGTCGATTATTGACCTGCTGCCCGAAAGCGCCAACACAACCGGCGAAATCATCCGCAACGTGCCTGCGGGTGAAAGCTTACGCGGCAAACATATTGGCATGGTTTTTCAGGAGCCGATGACGGCGCTGAACCCTTTAATGCGGGTGGGCGATCAGATCCGCGAAGCGCTTGAATTGCACCTGCCCGACATTGATTTTACCGCGCGGGTTAGCGAACTGATTGCCGAAGTTGATCTGCCCGCCAGCGTGGCCAAACGCTATCCGCACGAACTATCGGGTGGGCAACGCCAGCGCATCGGTTTGGCGATTGCATTGGCGGGAGAGCCTGAACTGCTGATCGCGGACGAGCCAACATCGGCCCTTGATATGATCACCCAAGCGCAGATTGTCGCGCTGATCAAACGGGTGTGCGACACGCACAATATGGCGCTTTTGTTCATCTCGCATGACCTTGGGGCCGTCGCCGCGCTTTGCGAACATGTGCATGTGCTGGAAAAAGGCAAATGCGTAGAAAGCGGGTCAATTGAAACGGTGCTCAAAGCCCCACAAGAAGCCTATACGCAACGTCTAATCGCTGCGGCGCGTCCTACCCGCCGCCGGCTGAAAACTCGGGAAATTGGGGCACCACTGCTCGAACTTGATGGCATCTCAAAACGCTTTAAACTGCCCGGCCCCTTTTGGGCACAAAAGGCTTATGTACAGGCGCTCAATGATATTTCGCTGACCATTCGAGAATCCGAATGCGTGGGTTTGGTTGGTCCATCGGGCTGTGGCAAAACCACCTTGTCGCGGATTATTGCCGGGCTGCAAACCGCCCAGCGCGGCACCATTGCGTTTGATCAACACACCTATGGGCGCAAATTGGGGGAAATGCCCCACGCGGCGCGGCGCGAACTCTCGATGGTGTTTCAAGACCCATTTGGCAGTTTTGACCCCCGCTTGAACATGGCGCAATCACTTTACGAACCGCTGAATTTGATGCCTGAATTGGGCCACGCTGAGCGCCAAGAGCGGGTGCATATGGCGCTTGAACGGGTTGGCCTAACGCCGGACATGTTGGGCCGTCATCCGCATGCCTTTTCGGGCGGCCAACGCCAACG
>NZ_CAKZPW010000018.1:0-2858 GCF_937139385.1 uncultured Maritalea sp.
AATGCCTTGATCAGGGTGAGTTCGCCAATGCAAATGCCGCTGGTTTGATTTCTCAGAACGACTGCGTAGAACTTGGCAATGTGCTGGCCAACAAAAAGTTGGGCCGTCAAACAAACGATCAGATTACGATCGCGGATCTAACTGGGCTTGCGAGCCAAGACATCGCGGCGGCGCGCACCGCGTTGGAAGCGGATGGGGTGGTCTAAAAGAACACTACAACGAACTAGGTCTCTTTCAGATAATTGTATATTGTGGCGCGTCCCAATCCGATCACTCGTGCCACATAGTTAACTGAGTGCTTTGCGGCAAAGGCTTTCTTTTCGTTCAAATCTAGCACCAGCTGTTTCTTCTGCTCGCGGGTCAAACGATCGACGCTTGAGTTTTGTGTGGCCGCCCACTGGCTGATGAAAACATTTATTTGTTCATGCCAGTCTTCGTTGAATAGGTTCGCCGGTTTTGCTTTGGATTCTTGCACACTCATCAGGCTGGACAAAACCTGTCTAGCTTGGTCGAATTGCGATAGATCCATATTGATGCACACAAGGGCAGATGCGCGTCCCTCGCTGCTGCGCATGACCAGACTGATTGATTTGATGCGCCGCCCATTCCAGTTGAGCTTTTCATATGGCCCGATAACATTCTCATCGGGCGAAAAGTCAATTTCTTTCAGATTTGACGGGTCACCAATCGCGCGCTTAGAGAAGTTGTTGGCAATATATTGAATTGTTTCTGATCCAACATCATGCACAATCACTTCTGCATTTGGCGCTAGCAATGCAGCAATGGCGTCAGCAAAATTTCGCGCGTTTTCTACGGTGGTTTCGTCCATCAGTCATTTAGCCCGCGAGTGAATTCATGCAATTGCGCAAGCCCTGCTTTTAAGTGATCAGACGGTGCGCCGACACCAATTCTTATATACCCGTCCATGCCATAGCAATCACCTGGCAAAAGCATGATGGAGCGCTCGGTACGCATCCTGTGCACGAGGTCCGTTGAATTGATGTTCATCGAATAGCGCACAAATGCCATACCGCCGGCCTGTGGCAACTGACACGAATAATTTTCACTATTCTGCTTAATCCATTCATCAAGCGTGGCAACATTTTGGTTCAAAATTGTGCGGCTCCGCTCCAATATTTCAGACCGCTTTTGCGGTTGAACTACTATGTTTGCCGCAAATTCGCTGACTGAACTGGTTGTAATTGAGGTGTAGTCTTTGCAGTGCCAAGCGCGATCAATGACGTCTTTGGGCCCCGCAAGCCAACCAACCCGCAAGCCGGGTAGGGCCATTGCTTTGGAAAGACCATTGGTTGCAATGCCCTTTTCATATAGATCCGCAATGCTTGGACCTTCGTTGCCGTCCAGCTCAGAGCCTTTGTAGACCTCGTCTGCATGCACATAAATCCCCTGCGCGCGCGCCAAATCAACAATCTGTTCCAATGTTTCTTGCGGCAGAACACTGCCGGTTGGGTTGTTCGGCGAGCAATATGAAATCATTTTGGTGTTCGGCGTAATGGCATCCTTCAACTCGTCCAAATCGGGCAACCAGCCAAGTTCCTCGCGCAACGGCACTTCAACGACTTTGACATTTAACGCCTTTGCCCAGCCCCAAATCTGCAAATAGTTCGGCACAATAACAACCAGTTCATCACCAGGGTTCAGCATACCCATCACCAGAACAAAGTTGGCCTCCGCTGAGCCATTGGTGACAATCACATTGTCGGCATTTTTGTCTTTGTACAATTTGGAGATCGATTGGCGCAATTCAACGCCGCCATTGGTCCATCCATACCCCAGCTCAACATCCAGCAGTTGATTAATTTGCTCGGCATCGAGCAATTCGCGCAAGGTATAGGGGTGAACGCCGCTATCAGATAAATTGTAGTCGACAGTGTTTTCGTAAAGCGATTGTATACGCTCGATTGAAAATTCAACGATGTCCATCATGTCCTCCAAGTTGAACGCAATATAACGTTGATCTATTGAGATGAAAAGTCTAAAATAGACAAAACGTACAAATTGTCGACTTTGGTCGCCACGAGAAGAGAAACGAGCATTGTCATGATTAATGAGTGTTACATATCTGCAGCCAACTCAGTGAAAGCACGTGCGCGAATTGCGCAGCACATTTATGTGACCCCTTGCTTGCCATCCAAGGCGATTGGGAATGACTTGGATTGTCAGCTGTTTTTTAAAGCCGAAAACTTCCAGCACACCGGCTCTTTCAAACTGCGCGGCGCACTGAGCAAGTTGACAACATTGAATGCTGAGCAAAGCGTGGTTACGGCAAGTTCTGGCAATCACGGCATTGCTTCGTCATTTGCGGCATCCATTCTTGGCCACAATTTGACGGTTTATCTACCCACCAATGTTTCACCAAAAAAGCTAGAAAGAATTAGATCGTTTGGCGTCCAAATTGTCCAAGAGGGAGACAATTCCGGCCATTCAGAAGTGATCGCACGTGCGGCCGCTGCCCAGGATGAAAACCTGATCTACGTTTCACCATACAATGATGTGGATATCTTTGCGGGCCAGGGTACAATTGGGTTGGAGCTCCTCGAGCAGGTTCCAAACGTCGACAACGTCTTTATATCCTTAGGCGGTGGTGGCCTTGTTAGTGGTATTGGTTCTGTGTTGAAGGCCTTTGGCGACAATATCAACATTGTTGGTGTTTCGGCCAAAAACTCCGCAGCACTTGATGCGGCAATTCGACATGGCAATGTCATTGACGTTGAACATTTTGATACGTTAGCCGATGGCGTTGCTGGGGCCATGGATGAAGGAAGTTTGACACTTCCAATCGCGAGCGAAGTCATTGATGACTTGATTATCTGCGATGAGGCAGAAATCGCAAACAG
>NZ_CAKZPW010000019.1:0-3137 GCF_937139385.1 uncultured Maritalea sp.
TCAATTATATGGGCGTAATTTATGCGCTGGAGAAATTGATCCCCCTGATGAGGGCACGCGGCCACGGGCATATTGCTATTATGGCTTCTGTGGCTGGGTTTCGCGGGCTGCCTCGTTCTATGGCATATGGGCCAACAAAGGCTGCGCTGATCAACTTGGCTGAAACGCTAAAGCCGGAATTGGAAAAGTTCGGCATACATGTGACGGTGATTAACCCTGGGTTTGTGGATACGCCGGCAACCAAAGACAATCCGTTCCCGATGCCAGACCTTATTACAGCGGATGAAGCGGCGCGTTTTATTGCTGAAGGGCTGGACAAGCAAAAGGTGGAGATCATTTTCCCTTGGCGGTTTGCCTTGATTATGAAGGCATTGCGGATATTGCCTTACCGCCCATTTTATTGGGCGATGCGACGGATTATGGGGCAGTAAAGCCCCATTTCTTTTGTGTAAATCTGCTGATTTTATTCGGCGGGTTCGGTTTTCTTTTTCACAAACTCGATCGCACGGTTAGGCGCTTCAGGGCGTGGTTTTAACTTCACGCCTTTCACCCAAAGTTTGAGCGCTTCTAAGTGAATGCCAAGCATTACTTTGGCGGTCATCCAGCCGGTGCCGACGATCGCCTTTATCAATTGGCTATCTGTGAGCTCTTGCCGTTGCCCTGCAAAAAAGGCGTTGAGCAGTGGACCCTCGTCATCGCGCAGCGCGACACCGACAGTTAGTTTTTCACTAATTGGGGTGACGTGAAACGTGTAGTTGCCGCTAACATCGTTGAAGGGCGACACATAAAACTGCTTGTCGCAATTTTGCCAGATCATGCCGTCTTCGCGTTGTTCTGCGGGGATCACATAGGTATGGCGCTGCCCAAAGGTATTATTGACCTCATAGATCATCAGGCGGGTTTTACCTGCCTCATCCAGCCCGAAATAGACTGTAATGGGGTTAAACGCGTAGCCAAAAATGCGCGGGTAGGTAAGCATCTTGAACTTCGTTATCGAAAGGTCAGGCACAGCCTTTTGGGCAAGCGTTTGCAGATAAACTTTGATGTTTTTGCTATCGCCAAAGTCTTTATCGTAAAGACTGACAATGTTTGGCTTGTTGTGAGAAAAGAACTTGAGCTTTTTCGCGAGCTGTTCAATTTCATCGCAATCTACTAGCAAGTTGAACACACCGTAGCTCAGCCCATGTTTAACGGGGCGGAGCCGCTTGTGTGTTACTGTGCCTTTGTAGATTGCGTTGGAGATACTCATTGTGCCGCCACAGTTTCTTGGGGTGTTTGGACGTGAATGCGTCCAGACTCTTTTGCAACAGTCCAAGGACGTCGTTCCCCACCAAGTTGTTCAGCAACCGCGAGGCCAGATTGAATGCCATCTTCGTGGAAGCCATAGCCAAAGTAGGCACCACAGAACCATGTGCGGTTACGGCCTTGCAACGACCAAAGTGACTTTTGTGCTTCGATGGCGTTGGCATCAAAAACAGGGTGCATATAGTCGAACTCGGCATAGATTTCATGCTCGTCAATTTCGCCCGTAGGGTTCAATGTAACAAACAGATCTTGTTGGGTTGTGAGCTGTTGCAGTTCATTCATCCAATAAGTTACGCAAAGCTTATCTTCACTTTGCGTTTGGTCTTTCATGTAGTTCCAGCAAGACCAGATGCGCTTGCGTTTTGGCATCCAGGCTTTGTCGGAATGTAGAACTGCCTTGTTCAATTGATAGGGAAAATTGCGCAATAGACCCGTTTCAAGTTCGTCCGGTTGGTCGAGCAATTGCAGTGTGGTGTCCGCGTGGGTTGCCATCACCACCTGATCGAAGGCACGCAAGACCCCGTTGCTATCAACAATATGCACGTAATTCTCGTGCCGAACAATGGATTGAATGGGGTTGTTGAGTTGGAAATCAAAATCACCAGTTTCAACCAAACGATCCACATAAGTGCGAGCTCCACCGGCAACAGAGCGCCAATCTGGCTTCTGCTTGATTTTAAGCAGCGCGTGGTTGGCGTAAAAATCGATAAAGGTTTTGGCTGGGTAAGCCATCATTTCCGCAGCGTCGGTGGACCAAATGGCCGCGCCCATTGGGATGACGTGGTTATTGATGAAGAATTGTGAGAATTTTTCGGCCAGCAAATAGTCGCCCAACGAGATATTGTCGTTGTAGGCGGTTATGCGCTCAGGTGCGGTTTTGAAAAACCGCATCATATCGTTGAGCTGTTGCCAATGATTGGGGTTGATGACATTGCGACGTTGACCGAAAAAGCCGTTCGCTCCAGAGCCTGAATATTCGTAGCGGCCCTCGTTTGTTGAGAAGGCGAAGCTCATATCTGTGTGATGAGACTTAATGTCTAGATGATCAAAAAGCGCGGTTAGATTTGGATAATTGGGTTCGTTATAAACAATGAAGCCAGTGTCGACGGCGGTTTTGCCGTCAAATGTTTCTACATCAACCGTGTTGGTGTGGCCCCCTAGGTAACTGCCGGCTTCATAAATTGTTACATTATGATTTTTAGAAAGAAGCCAGGCAGCAGATAGTCCAGAAATTCCAGAACCAACAATTGCGATGTTTTGTTTTTGCATTATGTCACTCGCGTTTAAAACCCATTATAGTTCAAACGGTTCAGAAAGGCACATGGATCACAATAAAACTAATGTGAACCGTTTTGGCCGCTGTTGCGTTATCAAGAGCAACCAAGGGGATTTAAAATGACACAGTATCTGGTTGCCTATTTTGGAACGCTTGTGGTGTTCTTAGGCATTGACTTCATCTGGCTCAGCTTTGTGGCGCGCAAATTTTATTTTGAACGCTTGGGGCCATTGCTGCTTGATCAACCAAATCTAGGGATCGCGGCCTTCTTTTATCTATTCTACGTTATGGGCATCGTGCATTTGGCCATCATACCGGCGTTAAAAGACGGGAATGCCACCATTGCAGTTGTAAATGCGACTGTGTTCGGTTTGCTGGCCTATGCCACATACGACATTACCAATATGGCAACGCTCAAGGGCTGGTCGTGGGAAGTTGTGGCCGTTGATATTGTTTGGGGCGGCGTGCTTTCGGCGGTATCAGCCTATGCTGGATACACGATTACAAGAATGATTTTGCAAAGCTAAACGCGGATTAATTGACTATCCTCAACTTG